>JBAYCO010000095.1:0-10396 GCA_041668685.1 Victivallaceae bacterium
CAACGTCAAGCAAAATTAATATCCATGGAAAATGGTACAGTAGTGAGTATTCCGGGAATGACCGGGAATTGGAAAAGGTTAATGAAACCTGAGGATACCGGCGGCAGGGAAGCCATGGGAATAGGATTTTTAAGCCAGGGCGATGAAAGAGGCTGGCACACCCATCCGGAAGGCGAGGATGAAATATTGTATGTCGTTTCCGGCACCGCGCTGGTGGAATGGAAGGACGCCGAGGGAAAAACCTGCAGCCGGAAGGCTCCGGCCGGAACTTCCATTTATACGCCGGAAGGAGTGGAAAACAATATCAGTAATCCGGAAACGGAAGAAATGTATTGTGTGTTTTTTATCAGATTAAATCATAATTAAAGGCAACAGAAATGGCGAAATTGGCAATTAATGGCGGCCAGCCCGTAAGAACGCAAGCTTTTCCGGCGTGGCCGATGTGGGATCAGCGGGAAATCGATGCGGTTACGGGAGTGATCAAAAGCGGCTGCTGGGGACTGGGCAGCGGCCATATGGTAAAGGATTTTCAGCGGGAATTCGCCGAATTTATCGGTGTGCGCCGGGCGGTGGCCATAACCAACGGCTCGAACGCGATCGAAGTGGCGCTGACGGCACTGGATATCGGTCCGGGGGACGAGGTTATCGTTCCCGATTATACATTTATGAGTACTGGAACGGAAGTGCTCCGGGTGGGGGCGGTTCCGATTTTCGTCGATGTGGATGAACGGACTTTTTGCATTGATCCAACTAAAATCGAAGCGGTGATCGGCAGTCGTACCCGGGCCATCATACCGGTGCATTTTGCCGGGCATCCGGCCGATATGGACGCATTGAAGAAAATAGCTGATAAGTACCACCTGAAATGGGTTGAAGATTGTTCCCATGCCCATGGAGCGCTCTGGCAAAACCGGAAAGTCGGGAGTTTCGCCGACATAGCGACTTTCAGCATGCAGGCCAGCAAAACCATGACCGGCGGCGAAGGTGGAATCGTGGTTACCGACGATGAAACACTGGCGGATGAATGCATGTCCGTCGTTAACTGCGGGCGCCGCAAAGGCAGAGGTAATTATGAACATTTCCGGCTGGCTTCCAATTTCCGGATGTCCGAACTTATCGCCGCGGTTCTGAGGGTTCAATTGACGCGGCTTCCTGAATTGCTTAAAATTCGGAACCGGAATGCCCGTTTGCTCGACGCAAAATTGAACTCCATTCCGGGGATAACGACCGGGAAGCCGGATCCGCGCATGCAGGCTCAGGGACTGTATGTATATCCTTTTCTTTATGATTCGGCGAAATTTGCCGGGGTTAGCCGGGAACTCTTTATGAACGCGCTGAGAGCGGAAGGAATTCCGGTTGAGGTTTCGTATCCGGCAATGCATGAGCTCGAAGTATTCAGAAAATATCAGTTTATTCCGAAAGGCCGCCGCGAGGCGGAAGCCTGTTATGCGGATCATCCGCAGAAAAATCCGGATAATTTCCCGGTAGCCTCACGGCTTGCCCGGCAAATGATTTGGATTCCGAACGGCAGTCTGATTGCAGACGCAGACGCTATGGCGGATATTGCCGCCGCCATCGAAAAGATACATGCCAATTGTGCGGAATTGGCAGGACGGTGAGCAATGTTCAATATTGCGATAGGGAGCGTGATGCATGAATCCAACACTTTTTCGCCGATAACGACAAATCTGGAGGATTTCAAGCAGGATCAATTGTTGATGGGGAAAGCGGTATTCGACTATCATCGCGGAAAAAGCACTGAAATCGGCGGTATGCTGGAGGCGCTTGAAAAGCGGGGCGTAAGTCCCAAACCGCTGATTTCGGCAGTGGCGATTCCTTCCGGCCCGGTAAGTTCCGAAACTTTCGATTTTATCCTGGAAAAACTGGAAACTGATCTAAAAAAACTGGACAATCCGGATGGCCTGCTGTTGGCATTGCATGGCGGGATGAGTACGGAGACTATCGGCGATACGGAAGGTTTTTTATTACGGCGGGTCCGGAAGATTACCGGGCCCCGGACACTGATAGGGGTTACTTTGGATCATCACGCCAACCTCAGCAAGGCTATGGTGGAAACGGCGGATTTTATCATCGGCTATAAAACCCATCCGCATGTGGATCAGTATGATATTGGGGTGAAAGCGGCGGAAACCCTGCTCTTTTTCCTCGAGAACCGGCGGCGGCCAACCATGAAATTGGTTAAACTGCCGCTGCTGCTGCCGGGAGAGTCCTCTCCTGTTCCCCGGGCAAAATTACTGCGCCTGGTTGAAAAGTTGGAAAAGACCGCCGGAGTCATGTCGGCATCGTTTTTTATCGGCTTCCCATTTGCGGATCATGAAGATGTTGGAGCTTCCGCTATTGCCGTCACCGATGGTGACGCGGAACTGGCCAAGTCGGCGGCCGAAAAACTTGCGCAGTTAATCTGGGATTTGCGGGCTGAATTCACGCTTCCGGTCGTTTCCCTGGACGCTGCTTTGGTCAAGGCGGAATCTCCGGGCAAGGGGCCGGTGGTACTGGTGGATATGGGGGACTGTTCCTATGCCGGAGCCGCCGGGGATGTGCCTTTTTTTGCCCGGCGTTTTCTGGAAAAACACGTCAAGACGGCGGTTATTGCCGCGATCATAGATTCCGCGGCGGTCGATCACTGTATCCAGGCCGGAACGGGAGCCCAGATAACGCTCTGTATCGGCGGCAAACTCGATAAAGTCAATGCAAAACCGTTGAGTCTTACCGGAACCGTCGAACTTATTTCCGATGGCAAATATACCGGTCGGGATTTTTATCTCGTGGAAACGCAGGTGGATATCGGGTCGACGGTGGTATTCGCAGTCGGCGGTGTCAGGATAATCCTGGTTACGCGGAGAATGACCACTTATGATCCGGCACTGCTCCGCAGTTTGAATATTGAACCGATGGCCGAAAAACTTATCGTACTGAAAGGCGGAATGCTCAATTCAGTAACTTACAAAGAAATAGCGCGGGAGATAATACCGTTCAACAGTCCGGGGTTTGCGAGCTGGAACTTCGCGAAACTGTCGTATAAAAACATTGGCAGACCAGTCTGGCCGCTTGCTGAAAATCTCAAATGGGGAATAAATGATAAATGAAAACAGCAATTTCAGGTTATGAATTCAAGAAAGACCTGAATGGTCTTTTGACAATGGCCGAAAAATTGAAGGTTCCTTATGTGGAACTCTGGATGGATCGGAACTGGAACTTTCAGAAAGACGAAACCGATGAAGTCAAACGGCTGCTGGCCGTACATAATTTACGTCCCGCCGGGATTTCGATGCTGGCCCGGATGAATCCCGCGGAGAATGCCGCGCAAGCCGCGGAAGTGGCGGAAAAAATAATTGAAGCGCTGGAAGTAGCGGTGAAACTCGGCGCAAAATTCATCAATACCTATTTCGGCGCCAATCAAAGCAGAAAAAAGGAAGACTATATTCCGTTTTACCGGCGGCATATCGAACCATGTCTGCGGATTGCCAAGCAAACCGGGGTAACGATATTGCTGGAAAACGAATTCGATCCCTTCGGCCGGGACCCGGCCGCCAGCGACGTAACCAGAACGGTGGAGGGATGTCTTGAATTGTTGCGGGCCGTTGATTCGGAGTTTTTGGGATTGACCTATGATCCGGCGAATTTCGCCATCGGCGGCGTGGAACCCTGGCCGTATCCGTATGAGATGCTGAAACCGTATATAAAATATATCCATTTCAAAGATGTCACCGGATATTGCCGTTCCCTGTTCCCGGACCGGCCGCAGCCATTGATCTGGAAAGACAGTATCGTGGGCAGGGAATATATAAATGTGGCGTTGGGCCGGGGACTCCTCAATTATCAGGGTCTGATCAGGCGCCTGAAAGAAGACGCCTATGACGGTTTTATCGTCATTGAACCGCATACCGAGGATTCCGAACTGCAACAGACCTACATCGACAGTTTAAGTTACCTGAAATCCAATGGAATATGACAGATTATTGTTTGTTCTTTTAATAGAGCTACGGTACATGCCCTATCAAAGGGAGACAATACCGGAGGTGAGTTTTCATATTTCCGGGAATTTAACTGGGACCAATTTTTTGGTAGTATTGCTGCAGGGATTTCTCAATCTCTCATAGAGCATCTGAGCAGCGAAAAAACCGCATAGATCAAGATTCTTGTACACCTGTATGTACTCTTTGCTGGCCATATTACCGGTTCCGTCATTGAAAACCGCCGTTACCGGGAACGGATATCCTTTAGCAGTAAGCTCGTTTTTCAAAACGTCTATTGTCTGTTGCAAATTTCCTCCGCAACAGATTATCCCGTCGATGCCTTTGTTCTTTATAATCCTAACGAGCTTTCTGGTAATGGTTTTATCTGGAACCGGGGGGCCACTCCCTAAGTTCGCGACATTATATAATATCGGCGCTTCCATATTGTTCATTAGGCAATAGTCGGAAATGCCACGGTATTTTTCCTGGATGATAGGGTGCGGGATAAAATTGTCAGACAGGTATTCAGTTCCGAGAAAAAGCAGTTTTTTGCACCCTTCCATATTCAGCCGTTGCGCGGCGACATAACCACCTTCATAAAAATCAATGCTGACGGAATCCACGGCAATACCGGGGGTAAATGATGCGACTGCAACCACCGGTATGTTCAGCTTCATAATTTCCGGCAGGTGTTTATGCAGCAGGATACCGCCGACGATGAAACCGTCATAAGCGTGTTTTTCTTCTTCACTGTTTCTGAGGAAACTGTCTCCCCGCAGCAGCATCGCTATGTCTTTCTGAGCATTGACATACTTGTCTATTCCCCGGAATATGCTGCTGAATGCAACGGTATTCACATCCAGAGCTTCCGGCTGACTGGGAAAAAAAACATATAAAATCCGGCGGGGTTTGTCTTTGACATTGACGGGAGGCGGGGTTTCCGGTTTCCCGCAAACGAAAATTCCTTTCCGTCCGCGTTTTTCTATGACACCTTCTTTTTCAAGTTCGGCCAGGGCATTCCTCACGGTAACTCTGCTCAGGTTATTCATTTGGCCTAATAATCTTTCTGACGGAATACGGTCGCCGGTTTTCAGATTACCGGAAAGGATCTGAAAGCTTAAGGTTTCCTTGAGTCTTTCTTTTTTGTTTTTGTAAACGTTCATTTATTTTCCTCATGCTGGTACTATATTTGGTATTATTATAGCCGTATTTGCGCAAATATCAAACCTTAATAATACAAAAATTACAGATTTTTTCATTTTTCCTATTGACAACCGAAACCAATTCCAGTATTATATTAATATCTAAAAAGATTTTCAAATTCAAATAATTATTTTTCTGAAACGAATAACTTAAGGAGGCTTAAAATGTTGTACGCAAAACAAAAACGGTTCAGAATGAGAGAATTTTTCACACTCATCGAGCTCCTCGTCGTGATCGCTATCATAGCGATTCTCGCCTCAATGCTGTTGCCGGCGCTAAACAAAGCGCGGGAGGCCGGAAAGAAGACAGTATGTATGAATAATCTGAAGCAGATATTTCTCTACATGTCCGCGTACGCGGATGATTATGCCGGTCGGCTGCCGCCTTATTACGATTATAGCCGGAGTAAACATTGGTATGTAATATTAAAAGCCGGAGGCTATCTTCCCAACAATTTGCCCACCACTAATTGGGAAGAAAAGTGGATAGCCAGATGCCCCAGCGCCATTAACAGTTCTGCAACAGTTAATTTAGCTTTGAATTCAACTACTTTTTCCGGTTACCGATTATTATACAATATTTCCCAGCCAAGTTCCAGATGTTTCTTTGCGGATTCAACTAATTATTTTGTTAACTTGAATTATTTGGATTTCAGACATTTGGGATGTGCCAATGTTCTTTTTGTTGATGGTCATGGTAATTCTTGGCCCTATGATAGTAGATTGTTGACATCGGTTGATAGTTCGCAACCGAATTCACCATATAGACTTTTCTGGGGAAGCAGTACTTATTAGTTAAAGAAGCACGTTTATCGTTTTTGTAGAGAAACGTAACTGTTTTGTTCGCAAAAGTTGAAGCTATGGGTCTTTGAGAAAAGAAAAATTTTTGAGCTTAGATTTGTTGTAAAAACCAAGAATTCCCAAATTATAATAGTGTCAAAAATTCTAAAATCAAAAATAAACGGTTCAGGGAAAAACGTTTTTTCCTGAATGAAACAGCTTTTAAAGGAATAACAAGATTAAAACTTATGAGAAAAGTAATTGATGGTCTCGTATTCATTTTCTTACTGTTTGTTTTACCGGTGTCCTTGCAGGCATCCGGTAAAGAATATAAATGTGGTAAGATTTTGCCTGACGAGCTTACTCTTGACGGTGTTCTGGACGAAGTTTTCTGGAAACGCGCTCCCAAAATCAAAATGAACGCTATGGCTACCGGGAAAGAAACGGATTTCCCGAATGCGGTAAGCATAGTACACGATGATAAAAATCTTTATCTTGGCTATCACTTCGAAAATCCGGTAATCTGGGGGAAAGCCAAAAAGCGGGATGAACCATTCTTCGCGTACAGCGGCGGAAAAAGTGAAATGTTCGTCAAACTGTTTCTCGATCCTGACGGGAATGGGATCGATGTTTTGGAACTGCATATAAATCCGCTTGGCACAATATTCGATACCATCCAAAGGATACCGAATATCAATTTCAACGGAGTGAGATTTTATCGCGCAAACGGGCTTTGCCGGGAAGATATCAATATAAAGGGTATAGAAGCGGCAGCCAAAGTCTACGGAACGCTCAATCAGGACAATGACTTTGACAATGCGTGGAGTGTGGAAGTAAAAATTCCTTTCGAATCCTTAAAAGATTTCAGCACTTCCGGTCTGCCGCCACTTAATACGAAAAAATGGCGCTTTTCGGTACAATCCCGGTATTTCAAGCACCCCTTGCCGTCTAAAGCTTATTATTTATCGTTTCCCACCATGGGAATCGTTGATTCTCATAATTATGATGTTTATGCTGATTTAATATTCTCCTCAAAAGCACCGTGTTCTCTTGACCATAAAGCAGTCTGGTGCTGGTCTCTTCCACATAAAACCAAGAAGGATATCGAAAAAGCCGTACTTGCGGCCAAAAAGCTGGGTTTTAACGTTATAATATGGAGTGGGGGTAAGAATTGGTATGATCTGATTTATTATGCCCGCAAGCATGGACTGAAGGCATATGCGCCGTTAGTAGTTTCCGGTTCATACTTCCAGGAAATGACTCCGGAAGAATCTAAATTGAAGATGGCTGACAAAACTGATTATCAGCGAGGCGGCGAACCGCATGGAAAAGAAGTACTGTACACTAAAAGACCGGAATTTCTGCATCCGTTTGTCAGGCAGGAAAACAAAAAACGGATAAACAAATTAATTGATCGCGGATTTGCCGGAATCGCTTTTGATTTTATTGGTTATCAGAATTACTACGGCAGTTTTAGCCCCTTGGCAAGACGTTGTCTGATGGAATCAATAAATCCCTCAATTCCGGAACAGAAGGCTCGCGACCATTTTTTTGAACAGACCTTGGTTGATTTTTACCGCGACATGTATGACCACGCGAAAAAATATGCCGCCGCCAAAGCCCGCAAAATAGATATATCATGTCATATTTATCCGGTTTTTCTGCCCAATCCGCTTTATGGCAACAAATGCAAAGTTGACTATTGCGGCCAGACTGTTTCATGGTTTTTCAAGCCTTACTGGAATTATGATAAAATTGAAAAATATACGCGTTTTGTGGTAAGCGGCGCAGGCGCTTATCACAAGTACCCGATCGGCGCGCCGTTTATCGGTTTTGATTCGAAATGGCAGGATGGAGTCCACGCCAAATCGCCGGAGCGTATCCGCCGGGAAATTCAGATTGTTAAAGATGCCGGTGCTCAAGCCATACAATTCGCTGAATTGGGTTATATACTGAAATGTCCGGCTGTCGCTGGAGTTATCAAGGATGAATTGGCAAACTGAAACACTATATATCAGTCGTTTTTATAGAAAAATACCAACAAAATATCAGGAGGATGCTATCGTGAAAGCAAATGATAGAATCGACCAGCCCGGAAAAAGTCAAAATTTTTTCGGGAGAAGCAACTTTTTCAAACTGAATAATTATGCGTTATTGACAATTATATGCATCCTGGCATGCTTTATTTCGAAAGCGGAACAAACCATAGATGTCAACGGCGGTTTTGAAAAAGTAAAAAGTGAACCCGATGGTAAGCTCATACCTGAATACTGGTTGAAAAACAAAGGTCTGAAGTCTACCGGCGAAGTAAAAGTGATCTGGGGTGAGGATAATGTCAAAAACGGAAAATTCGCGTTGGAAATTGTGACTTCGGAAACCTCACTGCACATTTTTAATCGCCAGTCGATAAAAGTACAGACTGATGATGAGTTTACGATCACAATCGCGGTGAAAGGCAAAGGGACGTTCGGGATATTCTTCTATAATCATGGAACTAACGGCTTTTTGGGGACAACCGCCTCGAAAACCGGAAGCGGCAAATCTTATGTAAGCATTGATTCTGAAGAATGGCTTGACGAGAAATTTTGTTTCAAGATCAGGAAAGTAAAGAAAATGTTCCCAGCATCCATAACACTTTGCATAGTAGTCAATGCGAACAGTAAAGTTTCTTTTGATGATTTGCAAATAAGCAGAAAAACCGACGAGAAAAAGGCAGATAAATGAAAAAAAAATTATTCTTTGCTTTTTTAACGGTTTGCGGTCTGTTTTTTTCTCCGGTTCATGCCGCGGTTTCGCTTAAGATTTCAGATACGGCCGGGAAAAAAAGCGCGACGCTGGAAAATAAATTCATCAAAGCGGTTTTTGCCTCGCGGGGCGGAAAATTAAAGGAGCTGATCTTTAAACCTGAAAAGCTTGCTTTGACCTGGAGCGACAAAAAACCGGAATCGGGAGCGTTGAAAGACCAGTTCGACCACTATCTGAAATTCAGGGATCTGGACTATGAACTGAAAGTCAGCAAAAATACCCCGGAAGAAGCGAGCATCCGCTTAACGGCAAACGGCCGGGGCGGGATCTGGAATTTTATAAAAGTATCTAAAGTATTCACTCTGAGAAAAAACGAAAGCCGGCTTTTGTGCCAGCTTGAAATAAGCAATCAGCCGGAAAGCATGGCAGAATTCGAATTCGCCTACTGGTCCCATAATTTTCTGGGGATAAAAAACACCGGCAATACTATTTCCGTTCCCACAGAAAACGGCATTGTCAAATTTGTTCCGAGCACTAGAACCAACGATTTCCATCGCGATATTGTCCGGGGCTGGCTCGCCGTATCGGACAAAAAAGGCAATGGCGCGGTCGGGATATTTGACCGCCGTTATATAGACACAGTCTACAGCTGGTATTGCCGTAACGCTTTGCCGCTTGACACCCTGGAATGGCGCTTTGTGCCGGTGACGCTGAAAGCGGGAGAGCGTTTCTCCAGCGAATTCGCGCTTGGCTTGTTCAAAAATGTGCCGAATATTGGCGGCGCCGGTTTTTCCGGCGCGGGAGCAATCGCCGTCCCGGAAAAGATTCCGCTCGCTGAAACGTTCAGTGCGCAGCTTTCCCTGGAAGGCTTCAGGTCTTTTGCGGCGGAGGTCACAATTTCTTTAAAAGATCCAGCGAGCGGGAAGATCATCCGCGGCAAACCGAAAAAAATATTCCTTGAAACCGCCGCGCCGAAAACTTTTTCCATGACGCTGAATTCCGGTTCGCCGGGAACTAAAATATTGACTGCCGGGGTCAGGGCCGGCGGCCGAAACTTGTTCGATATGGAAAAGATCGTTCAGGTGGGAAACCTGAAAACGCCGGTAAAACTTACCTCGAAAGCAAAAAAAATCCGGAGTTCAAAAAACAAAGAATCCTGGGATATGAACTTATCGGAAGACTTTGTTACCCCGCATTATGAATGGGCGAAGCCTTTTTCATCAGGAAAACTTGACGCCCTTTTTCTGCTGCCGGTGAAAGGGGCGAGGGACGTGGTGGAATTGGCGCAGAGAATGGACTTGAACATCAGTTTCCCGACTATTTATCCCGCGGCCTGGGCCGGCATGCCCTGGCGGACGGCAACGAATCCCGAACGCGGCAAAAACGGTCTGGAGACTATTGAAAAGTTCATGAAACAGCGGAAATACGACCTGTTCGTTATCGGAGGCGATGTCGGCTATACCTGGGAAAAAAACCGTATGCAATGGAAAGCTTTTCCCCAAGCCGTTCGGGACGGGATCATGGCAAGGGTTAAAAACGGAGCCGGGCTTGTTTACATCAATCCGTCGGGGCTGGACGGAGAAATGAAAAACATAACAGCTTCTCTCAAACCTTTATCCCTGTTTCCCCTGGCGCTGAAAGTTGCGCCGTTTTTCGGGAACGCCGGGATAAGCGCCGGAAAGTACGGCAAAG
>JBAYCO010000096.1:0-10372 GCA_041668685.1 Victivallaceae bacterium
CAGCAACGTGCGTATCCTTGATGAACTTCTGAAACACGGTTTTTATGTTTCATTCTCCCCGGCGGCCTTGGAACGCGACGATATTCGCGCCCATATCCGGCAAAAACCGGAAATCCTGTACCGGACAGGGCTTGAAACTGATGATTCAGGGCTTACTATAGAAAACATTTTCGAGCGCGCCGCGCAGGCGTTTGAAATGGACGTCGAAAAACTTGAGCAACTTATGAAAAACAATTTTATTAAATTTTTCCAATTGAAAGATGATGCCTGAATTTACCAATATTCCGCTTTGGCAGCAGCGCAGCGCGCTCCTGTTGAAACCTGAAAACCTTGAACTTCTGAGTAAAGCCCATGTACTGGTGGTCGGAATCGGCGGCGTCGGCGCTTACGCCGCGGAGTTTATCTGCCGCGCCGGGGTTGGCCGGATAACGATTGCGGACGGCGACTGCATTGACCCGACAAACCGCAACCGCCAGCTCCCCGCCTTGACAAGTACCGAGAAAAAAAGCAAAGTCGAAGTAATGGCAAACCGCTTGAAAGATATCAACCCTGAGGTGCAAATTAATCCAATATTCCGGTTTCTCAAAGACGAAGTAACCGATGAAGTTTTGGCGCCGGGATTTGATTATGTGGTTGACGCTATCGACGCGCTTTCCCCGAAAGTCGCGCTTATAAGCAAAACCCTGAAACTGAATTACCCGCTGGTCAGTTCGATGGGAGCCGGCGGAAAGTTCGATCCGACCGGCGTGAAAATCGCCGATATTTCCAAGACCTGCCATTGTCCGCTGGCGAGGGCCATTCGCAAACGCCTGCACCGGCAGGATATATACGCCGGTTTTCAAGCGGTTTTTTCTCCGGAAGAGGTTCCCGGACACGCAATTTACTCCTACGAGGAAAAAGACGGCAAATCCGGTTCGGTAGTCGGAACGGTATCCTATATGCCGGCGGTTTTCGGCTGTTGCTGCGCTTCCGTGGTGATCAGGGGTTTGATAAAACCGGTTCAATGAAACAGGAAACTGCCGGTTCAAATTCTCCGTTCCGCAAGGCTTTTCCGTTTTCAAGCTTTAAATCTTTGTCAACCGCGTCTTGACAAAACGTATATATATTGCTATTGTTTTGAGCATTAATTTATCGCTTTTACGGGACATTATATGCAGGAACGCGCCAAAGCAACCAAATCGAAAATTTTAAAAACCGCGATCAGGCTTTTTTCGGAAAACGGTTTTTACGGTACCCGGATCGACGGCATTGCCGCCGCGGCCGGGGTGAACAAACAACGTATTTATGCCTATTACAGCAGCAAAGAAGGGCTTTTCGAAGCTGCTTTGGCCTATGTTTTCGATGAAGTGTCGCTGTTCTCGGAAAAAACCCTTGAACTGGCGGTGCGGGAGCCGGAAAACCTGACGTCCATGTTGTTGACGGACTTCATGGATTTACATGACAAGTATCCTTATTTCTGGAGAATGCTCGCCTGGGCCAACCTTAATGAGGATGTCCGCGCGGATTCTATTCTGAACATCAGGGCCGGTCAGGACAGAATGATAGAAAAAGCTTTCACCCGCGCACGGGAAAAAGGCTGTGTTAAGGATATAAGCTTGACTGCTTACATTTTCGGCCTTATGGCTGTTTCGTTTTTTTATCACGCCAACCGGAAAACACTGTCCAGGACATTTTCGTCCGAAATCTATACTCCGGCCGGACGCGAACAGCTCATGGAACAGTTAATTTCGCTTTTCGGGGTATCATCCCGGTGAAAAAACGTTATATTAAACCTGTGAGGACAATTTATGAATAAAAATCTGTATATCAATTTTATCTTGACGGTTGGCGCCGCCGCACTTATCTTTTTCGGGATTGTGCTGGTAAACTCGGTTGACCGGGTCAACGAGGGAAACCAGAGTATTTTAAAACGCCTGGAAAGGATTGAAGAAACTATCGCCGCCAGGCCGACCCGGACGGTGATCGTTCCCGCCGCGAAAACCGCGTCAAAGGTCATTCAGGAATTCGGACAGATCGCCAATCGCGAGTATTTTGACCCGGAAGCGCAGCCGGGCGGACGTCTGGTAAGTGCGATAATCGCGGATACTCCCAATATGAACTCATTAATCAATAATGAGGCTACCGCAGGCGTTTTTAATACCCTGTGTTCATCATCCCTGGCAACCCGGAATCTCGGAGACCCGGAAAAATTCGAACCGCTGATGGCCGAAAGCTGGACTGTTTCCCCCGACAAACTCACTTACACCATCACTCTGAAAAAGGGTATCCTGTGGCAGGATTTTACCGACCCGGTAAACGGTAAAAAATGGAAGGACGTAGAAGTTACGGCTGAAGATTTCAAATTTTATCTGGACGTCATCAGGAATGAAAAAACCAACTGCGGCCATTTGCGGGTTTACTACAAGGATATCGAACGGCTCGAACTTATCGACAAATATAGATTCAGGGTTATCTGGAAAACCCGTTATTTCCAGTCGAAAAACCTGACCCTGGGCATGTCACCCCTGCCCAGGCATCTGTATCATGCGTACCCCGGCCCTTTCGACCCGAAAAAATTCAATGACGACCACCAGCGGAACCGCTTGATCGTCGGCTGCGGACCTTATCGTTTTCTGCGCTGGGACAAAAACAACCAGGTGGTCTTTGTGCGTTTTGAAAAATATTTCGGCAAAAAATACGGCATTATGCCGCCCCTGAAATACCGTGTTTACCGGGTCATCAAACACCCGAATACGCGCTTTCAGGCGCTGCTTTCCGGCAAGCTCGACCAATTGGGACTGGACGCCGAACAATGGATAAAGCGTACGGACATTCCCGAATTCAAAAGCGGTAAAATCAAAAAATACAAGTATCTGGGCCGGGGATACTCATATATAGGCTATAACCTGCTGAATCCGTTGTTCAAAGATAAACGGGTGCGACGCGCCATGACTCACCTGGTGGACCGGGAAAGAATCCTCAAGGATGTTTACCATAGCCTGGGGGAAATAGTTACGGGTCCGTTCTTTTATAACAGTTCAGCCTACGACAAATCTATAAAACCTTATGCCTTTGATATCGCCAAGGCGAAAAAACTCCTGGCTGAAGCAGGCTGGAAAGACACCGACGGCGACGGCATATTGGATAAGGACGGCAGGAAATTCAGTTTCACGTTCATGCAGATATCCGGTTCAGTGAACCAGCAGAAAATCATTCCCATGATAAAGGAAGACATGGCGAAAGCCGGGATCGACATGAAAATACAGGTTTTTGAATGGGCGGTCTATCTGCAGCGTCTCAATCAGAAAAATTATGACGTATGCTGTCTCGGCTGGACGACCGCCTATGAAGCCGATCCTTATCAGGTGTGGCATTCAAGCCAGGCGGACAAAACTCCGTCGAGCAACCATATCTGTTTTAAAAATGCCGAAGCCGATCGGCTAATCGCTGAAATACGGCGGACTTTTGATCCGGCAAAACGCGCCGCGCTCTGCCATAAATTCCATGAAATAATTCATGAGGAACAGCCTTATACGTTTTTATTCGCCACCTATAACCTGATCGCGCAAAGCGGCCGCTACCGCAACGTAAAAGTTTTCCCGCTCGGCCTCGAACCGGAAATTATGTGGACGCCAAAAAACAAACAACAAAAAATAACCGGAATATAAACAGGATAATTACCATGATAAAAGTAACCGTTATCGGAGCGGGCGGCAGAATGGGCCGTCGTTTAGTCAGTAATATTATCGAATCCAACGATCTGACCTTGGCGGGAGCTTTGGAAGCTCCCGGCGTTCCTTTTGTCGGACAGGATGCCGGACTCCTGGCGGGAGTTGGGGAATGCGGGATAAAAATAACCGACAAACTTGAAGAAGCGATTGCCGCGACTGACGCAGTTATTGACTTCAGTACCGGCGACGTAGTCGAAAACGCCCGCGCCGCAACCGCAAAAGGCGCAAGCGTCGTTATCGGGACAACTGCGTTAGGAACCGAAGGCAAGGCCGAATTGCAGAAACTTGCCGCGGCCGGAGGCCGAATAGTTTTCGCGTCCAATATGAGCGTCGGGGTCAATCTGCTTTTTCATTTGTGCAGGGAAGTCGCTTCAATCCTTGACGAGGATTATGATATCGAGATCGTCGAAATGCACCACAACCAGAAAAAAGACGCTCCCAGCGGGACAGCGGTAACTTTAGCCGAACTCGCCTGCGAGGCGCGCGGCCTTTCATATGAAAACGACGTCCGGCACGGGCGCGAAGGCATGGTCGGCAGCCGTACTAAGAAAGAAATCGGCATGCATGCTCTTCGCGGCGGCGACGGGGTCGGCGACCATACCGTAATCTTCGCAACCGACGGTGAACGGGTCGAACTGACCCATAAAGCCTCCAGCCGCAACACCTTTGCCAAAGGCGCCCTCAGGGCGGTACGCTTCCTGGCCTCGGCAAAACCCGGCCTCTATAATATGCAGGATGTCCTGAAATTGAAATAGGATATCGGTTCCCAGTCGACAGAAAACCAAGGGGTAAGCCGCAAGCAGTTCAAAACCGGAATCAACAAAAATACGGGAAAAATCTCTTTTTGCTTGAAATAACGGCAAAGGCGGTTATTTTAATGGTTTTCGACTTGAATAGAAAACTTTTAAAGCCCCAAAGGGGGTGAAATCAGATATGGCAATGGCAACAGAAGTTCGCGTCAAAAAAGGCGAAATCATTGACCGCGCACTGCGCCGCCTCAAAAAGAAACTCGATAAAGAGGGTACTTTGAAGGAACTGCGCAACCGTCGGCATTACGAAAAGCCCAGCGAAATCAATCGCAAAAAGAAAAAAAATTACCGTTAAACATCCGGTTTTTTACAGTTTCGAAGCGTCTTAACCAACAAGACGCTTTTTTTTTATTATTATAAGGCTATATTAAGTCAGTTAAATTTATAATAGAGAATTGTTTCGATGAGCAAAAAGAAATTTTCCAGAAAAGATAACCTGATGCCGCGGCGCAACGGCATCCTGCCGACTCTCGATTTGTATATTTTCAGGGAATTTATGATCTATCTGAGCATATTACTGCTGGTCTTTATTACTTTGTTCATTCTCGGCGACGTGTTTAACGACCTTGCTGATTTTCTGGACAAAGAAGCCCCAATCAAACAAATTATCTATTATCTGGTTTTGAAACTTCCCGGCAATATCCGTTTCATTCTGCCGATTACCGTTCTGCTCGGCTGCATGTGGACCATGGCCATATTCGGTAAACATATGGAAGTTACCGCCATGCGCTCATCCGGGCTGTCGCTTTTCCGCTGCGGCGGTTCGATTTTCGTGGTCGGCCTGATCGTTACCGGAATAAACATATGGTTTAACGAAGCCCTCGTACCCTATACGGAGCGTGAAGCCGAAATTTTGAAATTTTTCGTTACCGATGAGGGCGGCTCCGTCCCCGATCCCCAGCAGATGCTTACTTTCCGCAGTTTCGACAAACGGCGCACCTGGCTGTTTAAAAGTTTCAACCTGCATAAGGACCAGCAGGACGTGGTTTTGAAACGGTATCGCGGCGACAAAACTCTCGACTGGGAAATCACCGCCAAAATCGCGAGTTATTCAGAGAAAGACGGCTGGATATTCTTCAATGGTTCCTATACCCCCTACTCCCATGACGGGCTGATGCCCAAAAGCACGGAATATTTCA
Organism: Victivallaceae bacterium; assembly: GCA_041668685.1. Taxonomy (GTDB): domain Bacteria; phylum Verrucomicrobiota; class Lentisphaeria; order Victivallales; family Victivallaceae; genus JAHOYW01. The sequence continues at coordinate 5,659 of JBAYCO010000096.1, forward strand.
AAAAACTGTCAAGGGACAAACAGGAAATCCCGGAAATCCCGGAAAATATCCTGAATACCGTAAAAAGCAAAGACGAACTGCCGTCCTGGATAATATGGCGAATGGTCAAAAACACCAAGGATATGGCCCCGCGCTGCAAGGCTATACTGATGTCTATATTTTATTACCGCCTCGCCTTCCCGTGGTCATGCTTCCTGGCGGTTTTCCTCGGAATTCCGCTGGCAACCAAAAATGAACGCTCCGGCATAATGCTTTCAATAGTAGTGGCCATAGCCGTAATCGTCATATATATAATAATTTCGCAATTCCTGCTGATCCTCGGCAAACAGGGACTTATGCATCCGGCAATGGCCGGGCTGTTCCCGACCATCGCGTTTTTTGTTTACGGCTGGTATACGGTAATCAGAAAACAGAGTTAATATTTGGACAGGATTAACGGGTTTGGTAGTGCCGAGAGCAGCCTTGCTCCGGCACAAAAAGCGTTAAAAGCGGATATAAACTTTGCCGGTCACGGTGCGAGGCCGCACTCGTGACTACTAAAATTCCCGGCAAAGCCGGTTAGATTCAAATGAGCGCTAAAAAGAAACAAAACAAAACGGACAGTTTTCGGGGAACTTTTATCGTAATAATAGTTCTGCCCCTGCTGCTGGCCAATATCTGGGCCGGATGGAAAATAATGCAGATCGCTGAAATGTTGAAAATACCGCTGCTGGGCTCCGTCCACAACGGCCCGGCACAGTTGGCGGGGCTGTTGCTGGTAAACTGTATTGTAATTGTTTTATTGACCGCCGCCAATGAAAAATGAGGAGGGGAACATGCAGGAAATGACTTTCACGCCGGAAGAAAAACAGGAAGTCCTGGCCTTTGTCAGAGCGACAATAACCGCCGAATTCGGAGATAAAAAAGTCGAACCGTTAGGCGGAATGGACGGTAAAATGAAACAGCTTTGCTCGTGTTTCGTCACTTTACATAGTCCCGGCGGCGGTTTACGCGGCTGCATCGGCAATATAGGCGCTTTCGAACCACTGGAACAGAATATAAGGCATAACGCCGTAAACGCGGCTTTCCGCGATCCCCGTTTTCCCCGGCTCCAGCCTGAAGAACTGGATACCCTGGAAATAGAAGTTTCCATCCTGACTCCGGCCCGTCCGATAGCCTCGCCTGAGGAATTTATTATCGGCGAACACGGGATTATTCTGCAATGCCGGGGACGGTCAGCGGTATTTCTGCCGCAGGTTGCGCCCGAACAGGGTTGGGACCGGGAGGAAACGTTAACCAATTTGTGTTATAAAGCCGGTTTGCCTTTCAGGGCGTGGCAGTCTGAAGACGCTAAATTAAGCGTTTTCACAGCCATAGTATTTTCGGAAAAAGAAACAGAGTAACTTTATGATTGTAAAAATAAATAATTTGGCTGTCCGGGCCTATTCCATTTCCCCGCAGGAAAAATTTATTGACCAACACTTGACACCTTTCATCGCACAGCATCTGGAAGTAAACGAGGATCGTATTCTCAGCTATCAAATCCTGTCAAAGGCCGTCGATTCCAGGCGCGGAGCCCCGTCGCTGGTATATTCGCTGACCGTAATGCTCCACAACCACACCGATATCCGCAAAGGGGCGGGGCTTGAGACCGACGAAGAAAATGCGGAAAAACTTATGACTTCCAAACTGGAATTTCCCGCCGCCCCGGCCGGTTTGAAGAATCCGCTGATCATCGGCAGCGGCCCGGCCGGACTTATGGCGGCGCTGGTTCTGGCGCAGTCCGGATGCGAACCGGTAATAGTCGAGGGCGGCGGCGATGTCGACCGCCGCCGACAGGACCTGGACAAATTCCATCGCGAACGCGCTTTCAATCCGGAAAGCAATTACCTGCTTGGAGAAGGCGGAGCCGGAACTTTTTCCGACGGCAAACTTTATACCGGGACAAAAGCTCCCCGCGCCGGATTTGTCATGAAAACGTTTGTCGAGGCCGGAGCCCCGGAAGAAATCCTTTACCTCAAACGTCCTCATATCGGTTCCGACAAACTGCCGGATATGGTTCGCCGCATACGCGAGCGAATAGAACAAGCAGGCGGGAAATTTATCTTCGGCTCCAAAGTTAAGGAACTGATCATCAAAAATAACCGCTGCCGGGGCATAATAAGCTCCGAAGGCGAACGCATCGAGGCTCCGGCAGTAATCGCCGCGCACGGGCTCGGCGGACGCTCGCTGACCGACAAATTGCTGGAATACGGCGTCGAATATGCGCTGAAAGCCTTCCAGATCGGCTGCCGCATCGAACACCCCCAGGCGTTCGTCGACGAAAATCAGTACCGCATGTCCCCGCGCCCGGAATGGCTCGGAGCGGCGGAATATCATTTATCCAGCCGGGGAAATGACCTGCGCGGCCTGCCCGGCGTTTCGTCTTTCTGCATGTGTCCGGGGGGAACAATAGTCCCGGCCGGACTGGAAACGGGGCATTTATCGACCAACGGCATGAGCCGTTACGCCCGCGACGGAAAGTTCGCCAACTCCTGTTTGATAGTAACCCAGCCAACCGACATGTTCGGAACCCCGAACCAGGCGTATAAATTTTTGCGCGCCCTTGAAAACAGCGCTTTTGAACTCGGCGGCGGCGATTATACCGCTCCGGCCCAGGACGCGCGGGCGTTCGTCAAAGGAAAAATGTCCCTGAAAAATACCGAAACCAGTTACGTATTCGGTTTAAAACCGGCGCGGCTCGATAAACTTCTGCCGGAGCGAACGCTCCAGGCCCTGATCAGCGCGTTAAGGTCATTCGACCATAAATTCCACGGTTTCCTGAAATACGGCAGGATTGTCGGGGTGGAAACTTTCATCTCAAGCCCAGTACGTTTCCTGCGTTCCGCCGATACCCTGAAAAGTTCCGTCGACCGGCTTTATATCGCCGGGGAAGGCGCCGGTTATGCGGGGGGAATAGTTTCCGCCGCGACGGACGGAATAAAAATCGCCGAAAAAATGCTGGGGGAGAAATATTAAAATGGACGACTGGATTGAAATAAACAAGGATGAAAAACACATAGCGCGCGAAAAAAAGAAAGCGCGCGAACTGCGCAAATCCCAATGGTGGCAGCAGCAACTGCAAAAAGGCACATGCCATTATTGCGGAAAACATTTTGCCCCGGAAGAATTGACAATGGATCATATTTTACCGATAGCCCGCGGCGGGAAAAGCACTAAAGGCAATATCGTTCCCTGCTGTAAATAATGCAATAAAGATAAAAAATACCTGACTCCCGCCGAAATGCTCCTGAAACGCATGGAGTAAATTCTTGAAAAAATCATCATTGATGCAATAATTCATTTACCCTTGCGTTTCTCTATATATAATTCCATAATATAAATCCGGAGTTAAAATGAAAAAACAGATACTTTACGGCGTTGTCAGCGTATTCCTGTTCAGTGTCTCAGGTTTCCTTAACGCCGAAAAAACGGTAGAAAAGACGCCCGCTGAAAAAACATGGCGCAAAAAGGACGCGGATCCCGGCGGCGACGCGGCCGTTACAATGATCTGGACAAAATATTCAAAGGAACTTGCCGAAATCAGGAAGCTGCGCCGGAAAGACCCGGAAGCTTTTAAAAGCAGACGGAAAGAGTTCTTTGAAAAAGTCAGGAGGGAAATCAGGGAGGAACGTGAAAAGTTCAGGAACCTCGTCGCTGAATACCGTAAAACGAAAAATCCGGAAACCCGCGAAAAAATAAAAAAATACGTTTCGGAAGCATACGAACGCAGACTGAAGGAAAGCGCTGAAAAAATAGCTGAAAAAAAGAAAAAGCTCAAGGACGCGGAAGAAAAACTTGAAAAGGCGAAATCCCAAAAAGAGGAAATCATAAACCGCAAACTCAAAACCCTGTTAATGGATCCAGGACTCAACTGGTGAAGACAACGTGTCGTTTACGCCCCTGGGGACAGGGGCGGCTACATCATTTCTCTCTTTTACCAGTGTTTCCTGATGTATGCCACGGGTTAACCGACAATTGACTTGACTCTACGCGTTGCGAAAACACTGAACGCTGACCGGATTGGTTAATGACCAGTTATATTTGCGGTAAAACTTCAATGCCGGAATGTTATCTTTGTCCGCAAGCAACTGGATACATTTGAGCCCCGATTCCTCCGCCCAGACAGTGGCTTTCTCCAATAAAAACGAACCGACTCCCTGACGCCGGAAATTTTCATCGACGACCATATCCTCAAGTAGTCCAACTTTGCCGCCCTCGGCGGATGAAGTCAACACCTGCACAGTGCACATCCCCGCTATATGACCGTCCGTTTCCGCCAGAAATATCCTGCATGAACCGGAATTTATCATCATCAGCAGCCCCGCCCGGTGTTTTCCGGGATGAAAACTGAAATCCTTTTCAATACTGAATAATTGACGCAGCAGTTCAACCATTTCCGGTATGTCCCGCGCCACGGCTTCACGATAAATGAACATAATCTTCTCCCTTGTTTTGCAGCCCGTTTAATAATATTCTATCCGTGAATTGTTAAATCCCCTTTAAGGAATTGTTATATTTTATCTAAATTTAATTGTATATACTGTTTTAGGTTGGATTTTAAACTTTTATTTTGAACTTGACTGCGGCTCCAAGTAGCGCCGCGTCTCGATGAGACCGGCGGCATAAAACGTTGACAGGCCGTATAATGTTGCTCTTTGCCGCTTTCATCGAAAGCTGGCCTACTCGGTTGCAG
>JBAYCO010000097.1:0-10337 GCA_041668685.1 Victivallaceae bacterium
CCGGGCGGCGCTGATTTACGCCATGTTGAAAAAAGCCGGCTTCAAACCGGAATTCCTGGCCGTCGCCAACGTTCCTCCGATACCGCAGGCCCTGAGCGAGCTCGAACAATTCCCGGCCGCTGAATTCGATACGGTACTGGTGAAATGCATTAGCAAAGAAAAAATTTATTATCTGAACGACACCAGCCAATACGCTCAACTCGGCAGTTGCGATAATGAAAATAATATCGCCCTGAACCTCAATCGCGCTCAACTGGAAACAGTAAAGCCGCAAGAAGAAGCGGCAACCCGCCTTGAACTGGAATATTCCCTGAAACTGATCGGAGACGGCAGCACTTTAATTTCCTATACCGCTTTCCATTACGGCGAAGAATTTGAAAGCGAAAACCGTCTGTTCAGCGAAATATCACCGGAAGAACGCAAGCGCCATTTCCAGCAGGCCGTATCCAGAATCGCGCAGTCCGCAATCCCGATAACCAAATTCACCAGTGATTTCAAAACTTATCCGGGCAAAATCCATTACGCCGTAAAAATTCCCGACTACATAATAAAAGACGGCAAATACCTTTATTTCAAACTGCCTTTGGATTATCTGAACAGCCTGATCTCAACCGGAACTGAAAAACGTGAAAATCCGTATTTCCAGAACAAACGCCGGCGCATCCTGATAAAATATTTCATCGACCTGCCGGATAACGTCGGAGACATCGTTATTCAGCCCGGCAACTGCTCCGTTACCTGTCCCGGTCAAGGCGGCGGCATAAAAATCACCACCGCCAGGGTTTCAGCGACAAAACTGCAAATAATTTATGACATTGACTTGACCCCATGTATTGTTCCGGCAGATGAATACGGACTCCTCGTCAATGCCCAAACCCGGTTAAGCAAACCGGGCCTTAAAACCATAATGCTTGTTACGAAATAACTTTACAGAGAGGTAATTTATTATGTTTGGTTTTTATCGTTTCGCAGCGGCGTCCCCGCAGATGAGAGTCGCAGACATACCTTTTAACACAGCGGAAATTATCAAAAGCGCCCAGCAATGCGCCAAACAGGAAGTTTCCGCGGTGGTATTCCCGGAAATGGCTGTTACCGGCTACACCTGCGGCGATTTGTTTTTCCAGACCGCCCTGCAGAACGAAGTCCTGAACGCAGTCAAAAAGATCGCCGCGTCCTTCGCCAACAGTTCAATGATCTTGATCGTCGGCGCGCCGTTCTTCTGGAAAAACGCCTTGTTTAACTGTGCGTTCGTGTTGCAGTCAGGGAAAATTCGCGGCATAATCCCCAAAGTATACAATCCCAACTACCGCGAATTCTATGACAAAAGATATTTCAAATCAGGCGCAACGGTTCCCGGCGGCGCCAACTGCCTGAACAGCGTACCATTCGGCGCCGACCTGCTTTTCACCTGCGACCATAATTTTTCTTTCGGCGTCGAGATTTGCGAAGACCTCTGGAACGTAATCCCTCCGAGTTCCCAACAGGCCCTTGCCGGCGCAACAGCGCTGTTCAACCTTTCGGCCAGCAACGCCCTGGTAACAAAATCCCAGTACCGGCGCGACCTGGTGCTGCGGCAAAGCGCCCATTGCATGGCGGCCTATATATACACCTCATCGGGAGTTCACGAATCCAGCACCGACCTGGTTTTTGACGGGCATTCGATCATAGCTCAAAACGGGCAGACGGCCGCCGAAAATAAACGTTTTCACCGGGACGGCAGCATCATTTACGCCGATATAGACCTGGCCAGACTCAAAGCCGTCCGCTCCTGCGAAAGTTCAATCGGCGACGCGGTCTGCGAAAAAGAATTCCGGGATATTCGTCTTTCCGAAGTATTCACTTCGCCCACGTTGGAATACACCCGCATCGACGCCCATCCGTTCGTCCCGGACAACCCGGACGAACGGGATACGCACTGCGAAGAAATTTTCCATATCCAGAGCGCGGCCCTGGCAAAACGTTTTGAGCATATAGGCGCTCAACGACTGGTTGTCGGCATTTCAGGCGGCCTCGACTCCACCCTGGCGCTCCTGGTATGCGCCGAAACCATGAAACTGCTCAAACGCCCGATGTATGATATTCTGGCAGTAACCATGCCCGGCTTCGGAACAAGCGACCGCACCTACAATAACGCCGCGGAAATGATCAAACTCATAGGGGCTGAATTCCAGGAGATCAACATAAGAGACGCCTGCATGCTGAATTTCAGGAATATCGACCATGATCCGGAAGTATATGACACTACCTATGAAAACGTTCAAGCCAGGGAAAGAACCCTGATTTTAATGAACATAGCCAATAGCCAGAACGGCTTGCTGGTGGGAACCGGAGACCTGTCTGAAATCGCTCTCGGCTGGTCCACATACAACGGCGACCATATGTCCATGTACGCTGTCAACTGCGGCGTTCCCAAAACCCTGATCCGCTACCTCATCGCCTGGGTGGCCGAAAATTCGGAAAAGAAACTGCGCGCCGTACTCGAAGACATCATCGCCACTCCGGTAAGCCCGGAACTGCTTCCCAACGCCGACAAAAACGAAGTTAATCACAAAACCGAAGACATTATCGGGCCGTATGAATTGCACGATTTCTTCCTCTATCATTTTATAAAGTACGGCGCCGAACCGGAAAAAATTTCTTATCTGGCGACGCTCGTTTTCAGAGACAAATACTCCCAGGAACAGATAATCAACACCCTGAAAATATTCATAAAACGTTTTTTTACTCAACAGTTCAAGCGCAGCTGCATACCGGACGGTCCCAAAGTAGGCACCATCTGCCTTTCTCCACGAGGGGATTGGCGCATGCCTTCCGACGCCTGTGCCGAAATCTGGCTGGAACGCTTAGAAAATATCGGCAAATAAGTAATCTCGGCCATTACCGCAAATCGGTCTTTTTATCACCGGAGAAACTGTCCCCTGAAAAAAAGTTCAAAAAAAACATTTTTTTTAGTTTTCTCCACTTGTATTTTTTTTTGCAGGCAGTATACTTATTGCTCACTCGGGAAACCGGGGGCGTAGCTCAATTGGTTAGAGTACCAGACTGTCGATCTGGTTGTTGCGGGTTCGAGTCCCGTCGCTCCCGCCATTTTATTTTTATTTTTCTATTTCTTGCCTCAAAATGCTTGTTTCAGTTGCTTTAATATGGTTCTTCTGACTTTGTGCCACAAGCCTTGAAAAATTGGTTCTTCGACGGTGTTGAATTGCCAGTATGACTCCACAGGACAGAATACTCATATATTTCAGGAAAACAAAGCTGAGTTCCGACTTATGTCATAAACCGTCAATGAGAGAAAAAAAGAGGACCTACAGCTTTTTACGCCACAGATCCTTCTTAGATAGCAAAATGGTGGTGGGAGGTGGATTCGAACCACCGAAGCATTCCGCAGCAGATTTACAGTCTGCCCCCTTTGGCCGCTCGGGAATCCCACCACTTGGAGCGAGTAAGGGGAGTCGAACCCCTATAACCAGCTTGGAAGGCTGGTGCACAACCGTTATGCCATACTCGCGGCAGCCATGCTTCGAGCATGAGATATTGAAAATACTCTTTATTTATAAAATATCAAGCTCGTTTTGAGAAAAAAATGAAAATAAGATATAATATCAACTTCACTCTCACAGCTCTATGCTTTTACCGCTTCTGAACGATTCATCAGCCGCCAGAACGATTTTCATACTGTTAATCGCGTCTTCCCAGTGTTCCGACAAGTCAAGGTCTTTCCTGATAGCTTCCAGGAAAAATCCCTGTTCCCGGTCACAAAGTTCCTGATGCCCCGGTTCGTCCGCCATATCAATAAATTTGTCCGCTTCGGCAAACTGCATATTGTCGTCCAGTTTTCCGGAGTGGACCAGCAAGCGGTCGGTTCGGGTATGTGCATCGACATTATCCGAAGCGGCTTCCTTGGCGGCTACCATGCTGACTGAACCGCCCGGCCCGATAACATCTTTAACGAAATAGGCGTTCTCGCTCATCATCGGCCCCCAACCAGCTTCATACCAGCCTACAGAACCGTCCGCAAACGTCACCTGAAGTTGTCCGTAATTGTACATATCCGGAGCAATTTCCTCAGATAACCTGGCTCCGACAGCGCTGACCCGCACCGGTCGCGACCGGGTCATCAGGCACATCACGTCAACATAATGCACTCCGCAATCGACAATCGGCGGAAGCGCTTTCATCAGATTCTTATGGGTATTCCATTCGGAACCGCGGCTTTGCTGATTCAGGTTCATCCGCATAACCAGCGGTTTGCCCAGCGTCCGGGCCAGTTCTATGAATTTCGTCCATGACGGATGCTGGCGCAAAATATAGCCGACTACCAGTTTTTTGCCGTTGCGTTTTGCGGCCGCAACTACTTTTTCCGCCTCGGAAACCGTACAGCCAATAGGTTTTTCCACGAAAACGTGGGCTCCGGCATTTAATGCCTTCACCGCATAGGCGGCATGGGTATCCGGATAGGTGTTAATGGAAACCGCATCCGGTTGCGCAACAGCCAGCGCCGTTTCATAATCAGCAAAGGTTTCAGAGACATTTAATTCCTGCGCCAGCTTTTCACAGTCGGAAACCGGACTCACCAGGCCGACAATCTTGAAACCGTCGATTTTTTTATAGGCGCGGGCATGGGAACTTCCCATGTGCCCGCAACCGACTACCAGAACTTTCACTTCTTTCATACTTTACCTCCACCGTTAACGCGGTACATCAACCCAAACGCCCGGCTGCCGCAACGCGGCGGTTCCAGCTTCAATCAACGCCGCAATTTCCAGAGTTTCACTCTCCGGTATCAGACTGATTCCGCTATCGAAAAATTTCAGCATCGCTTCGATAAAACACGGGAAAAAGTCAGTCATTTGACCAACGTGAATGCTTTTCGCTTCCCCGTACTGAGCAGTAATCTGAAATCCCTGGCCCGGAATGAAATTAAACGCGCCGCGTCGTTGATCAGCATAATCAATAAGCATGGAATGCGAAATACCGTTAGTAGACTGTAAAACCCTGGCCGCACCAGTACCCAGCAGTTTTACCAGCATTTCCAACTGATGAATAGCATATATTTCAAAACTGCCCCCGCCGCCGACCGTCAACATGGAATTAATCGTTTGCCCGTTTATTTCCGCCTGCGCGTTTTCCAGTTCCGGAGCATAACGCAGCGCCGAACTGGACATCAGCGGCGTACCAAATTCTTTCGCTTTCGCGAACATCCGCTTGGCGGCGGCCAGCGACGGCGCAAAAGTCTTGTCGACGTAAACAGGCTTGCCACTGCGAAGCGCCAGATCAGCTAAATCCTCATGACGTTCAGAATTGTCAGGAGAAAGCACGCAAATACAGTCACATTCGTCGACCACCTGCTCAATGGAAGAAGCCTGGACAATATTCATTTCACCGCACCACTCATTAAGGGGCTTTTTATCCTCCGGAGTAAACTCCTCCCATGCCAGAGCTATTTCAAAACGATCCTTAAGGGAAGCTTCCCGGATCCAGGCTGGATAGTTATTGGCATGCCATTCATCGATAAAATAATCAATAAAACCGATCTTCTTCATTTTTTAGTTCTCCTTGTAACAGGCGTTTATTATTTCCAGGCACCGCAAGCCGTCAAACGCGGTAATTTCCGGTTCCTGATTACTTTCTATCGCTTTGATAAAACTGCCGATCTGCTCGGCAAAACCGCCGGTTAATTCCGGAATTTCGATTTTTTCCGGTTTTTCAGCGCCGCGCTTATGGAAAGTCAGGTCTCCGCCGTAGTTGTATTCAGCTTTTCCATCCTGCCCCATAATGATGATATCCGCTTTCCCTGTACCGGCCACCCAGGCGGAAGTCAAAGACCCGATAACGCCGTTTTCGGCCTTCAGGATAATAATTGCGGCATCCTCCACGTCAGTTCCTTCCAGATGAGTATGACAGACCGCGTGCTGTTTGGTTACTTCACCAATCAAAAAACGGAATAAGTCGACTGAATGGCTGCTGGTATCCAGCATTGAACCGCCGCCGGCAACCGCCTTTTTCGAAAACCACTTGTCTTTCATGTCAAAAGCCGGGCCGCAAAAAGTGTTTTGAAAGAAAACCACTTGACCGAGACAACCGGAATCGATCATTTCCTTCATCCGGACAATTGCCGGAATAAAACGATGGCGAAATGCCAGCATCAACCGGGCGCCGGATTTATCCGCGGCAGCTTTAATTTTACGAGCCGCTTCAACATTGGCGGCGGACGGTTTTTCCAGCAGTACGTTCACTCCATGTTCAAGCGCTAAGACCGCATCCGCTTCATGCGCGACCGGCGGCGTACAGATACTGATCAGATCCACCCTGCCCGATTCAATCAGTTCGCGAAACGAAGCAAATACTTCCGCGCCAAGCTCGGCGCCCATTGCTTTCGCCGCGTCCGGATTAATATCGGTAACTGCGGTAATTTCAATGTTGTTGCTCTTATAACCCGCGATATGGCATTTCGCTATACCGCCGCACCCGATGATTCCTGCCTTGATTGTCATTTTGTTTAATCCTTTTTTAAACGTTTTAAATAAAAATCTAATTTTTAAAATTAGATATCCCTGTTTTTACTAAATTAACTTATCCGCGCCGGAGGAGCGGTGCTTTTTCTGACCACCAGTTCGGGTTCCAGTAAACGATTACCGCCTTTTCCGGTTTTCATCAGTTCCAGCAGCAATTCCATTGTTTGCCTGCCTATTTCTATTTTTGGCTGCGCGACAGTGGTAAAATTGAATTCCTCAAGTTCAGCAAACCATAAATCGTCAAATCCGACAATCGACAAATCCGCAGGAATCCTCAGTCCGCAGCGTTCCGCTACATGTTTGAGCTTTATCGCCTGCTGGTCGGAATAGGCGATAACACCGCTGATCCGGCGCTCCTTAAGCGCTGTTTCCAATTCCTCGGATTCCCTGAATATTACCGGCGACGGCAGCTTTGCTTTGCCGATAACGTCCAAGTTGCCCTTAAGCCGGAAAGCATCCACACTGCAACAAGCCAGATGTCGATGCCCCAAAGCAACCAGATGTTCAGCGGCCAGTTGCCCGCCGACAAAATTATCCGTAATAACATAAGGATGCGGCCCGCTGTCCTGAACGGAACAGAACACCACCGGGATTTTACGGGATTCCAGCATTTTGAGGCTCGACCGAATATCGGAATAATTAAGGGAAACAATAAGCCCGTCTATATTTTTTCCCAGAAACAACCTGATCTGGGCGTCCAAAGCGGTTTTGCCGGTAAGCGCCGTCAGCAGACCGTAATCCGCGGCAGTGGCGGCTTCACCTATTTCCTGGAGGATAATATTGTAAAAAGAACCGACAACCGAATTTGCCATATAGCCGGCCAGATGACTTTTCCCCGCCTGAAGACCGCGACCGAAATTATTCGGCACATAACCCCGTTTATCCGCCAGTTGTTTTACCCTGGATTTTGTAGCAGCGGCAATCCGGGGGTCATCATTGAGCGCCAAGCTCACCGTTCCCGGTGAAAGTTCCAATTCAGCAGCCAGTTTCTTTATAGTCACATGCATAAACAATTACCATTTTTAAAACGTTTTAATATTTTAATACCGGCTTCCGCAATTGTCAATCCCCTTTAGTGAAATTTAATGCGTTTTATTCGCAAGGCAGGTAAGCGGACAGGCGGGTTATTTGGGGAAACTTTTGTTCTGTTCCGCTTTTCTCCCGGCATGTTTGCCGGGAGAAAAGTGGGATAAGGTCTTATTTATAAAAGGTAGGGTGTAACACAATATTCCATACTGTATGTTATCTTTATAAACGGTACTTTCAAATGTATATCGGATTACTCCAGGCCTTTCTGTTTTTTTCGTCAAGCACCTCAACCCTGATATAGATTTCCGGACCTTTGAGTTTGTAATCCGCCGAACTTATCGTATTTTCCGCGGTAAACACTTCGCCGCAGCCTCTCCCTGAACTGGCAATAACAGAAATAACCCTGACGGGAGAAGTTTCAACATGTACCGTCCCGTCTTTAATATAAAAAGATTTTATTTCCGGGCCCCAGCTTGAATAAAAGTGTCCGGCTTTTATCGCGTTGATTATCGCTTCCGGTGTCAGGGATTTCGCTTTTACCATATTCCAGGCGACGCAGGCATCATTCGGTCGATGAGCGTTAAAGTGGTTGTGGCAGTCGTCATTGGCAAAGCCAAACGCGTGCCTGCGGCGAATCAGCAGATCATCCCATATTATGTCGGAAATACCTTTCCCGACGCTGTAGAAACACGAACTGTTAAAAACTTCTATTCCCAAATAGTCATGCAGTGCGGAAAGTTCATTGTAAGTATGTCCCGACCAGAACGGATGCGCAATTATCGCTTCCCCGCCGGCGGCGCGGATAGCGTCGATTACCTGTTGCGGCGAATAATATTTTGCGGGATCTATACTGTTTTTGATATTTATTCCTACAATATGATATTCCCCGCCGAAAACGGAAGGACAGCAGCCAATTTCCTCACCATGAAAAAGCAAAAAATCGTTATTACCGTATCCGGAAGTATCAGTGAGGATATTATGATCGGTGATCGCCATAAAATCATAACCGTTTTTTTGGTACTGGGCGACCGTTTCCTTAACGGAAAGCGCCCCGTCCGAATGATCCGTATGGGTATGCAGATTTCCTTTATACCAATTTCCGGCATCATCCCAGAATAATTTATCCATATTTTATACGCTCCTTGTCCCGTATAACAACTTATTTGAATTCCGGTTTCGAGACAGACCAGCCGTATTCCGCCGTTGTCGATAAGCCGCGCCAGGTATTGTCCCAACTCGTATAGATGATCCCCATACATTTGCCGGTTTTCCGGTTCTCTTCCCGGCAAATATTCGCCCAGTCATAAGAATTGCGCAAATTGTAACCGCAGGGAGAACAGAATGTCGAGAAACCTTTCCGTCCAAAATAAGCAAGCATTTTCTGCTCTTTGGCAACATCTTCAGCTTTGGCTTTATACCACCAGCAGCACATTATTACATCTTTCGGTATGTCTTTTATAGCTTGGCCCAGCTTCAGGCGGGAAGCGTTAAAATCCGGGTCAACGGCATCCGCCCACATCATCAGCCTTACTTTGGTATCCGCGTTTTTTGCGATCTTATCTATTTTAATCAGGTCCAAGGCAAGAAGCCGGGCGTTACTGAGTCCTCTCTTTTTACATCTGGAATCCCTATTCATAAGTTGGGGTTCGTCATGTCCGATATGAATATATTCAGGGTGAAACAGGGAAACGGTTTTTCTGATCGCTTCCCCCAGAATTTTATACACGCGGGGCTCTGAAGGACAGTAGGTTTTGGTCTTCGAAAAAGCATAATTATAACTGACCAGTACAGTTTGTCCATTTTTTATTCTACTTCCTTTTGGCAATCCGATATTCCATGGAGCGTTATGGACATCATAAGGATATTTCGTTTTCCCCGGAATGATTTCATAGTCCGATTTTGCCTTGTAAGTTATCGATTTATCGACATTGGTTATTACAATCGGCGAGTGTTTCGTATATAGTACGTTACGCAAGAAAAGATTTTGAGAAATACAATTTATATTTTTAAACCATGCCTTGCCCGATGCGTTATGTAAGCGGATATAAATCCTTATTTTATTATATGATTCGGAATTAACGTAAGTTCCCGCTTCAACCCAACTATTATCGCCTTTTATGCGGCGGCTAAGCCCCAGTACCTTGCCTATATTGCCGTTTTCTTTCATGCCGTAGGCTTCGATATAAGCTCCGCAGTAGGCTCCACCTGCCTTCCGGCAGACTCCTTGAGTCTTAATATCGGCAGTTAGCGAGTACGGGGTGTCGGGTTGACAGGAAATAGTCTGCCATAGACGACTTGTGCCATCATTTTTCCTGCTTATCATTACGCTCTTGGGATTATCCTCCGCAAAAATCGTCAAACCGGAATCATCCTGTTTCCAATGCGCAAATTTATTATCGGATACCTCGGTAAAATTATTGTTTTTTAGTTCTGAATTACGGCTAACAAGACAACGTATATTTTTAAACCATGCTTTGCCCAAAGCATTCTGGACACGTATATAGATCCTTATCTTATCGTATGGCCCGGAGTTAATAACAACTTTCGTACCAGTCCAGTCATTATTTCCTTTCAGACGGGAGCTTGCTCCCAGAAGTTTGCCGTATTTGCCGCTTGTTTTTACTCCGTAGGCTTCAATATAGGCTCCGCCCGGAGCGATTTGTTGCGTTTTAATAGCTGTTTCCAACGCATACATAGTATTCTTTTGACAAGCGATATCCTGCCATAAACGGCTTGTTCCTTTCGTTTTCCTGCTTATCATTACGCATTTGGGATTAGCAGCAGCAAAAATCG
>JBAYCO010000098.1:0-10318 GCA_041668685.1 Victivallaceae bacterium
AACTCTGCCGTCGGTGTGTAATTTAGAGATCAGCCACAATGACAAAGATATATATACTGTCATGTTTGAAATTATAAGCATCATTATTAGTTTTTTTACTGATAAGTCTTCCCAATAGTACTTATAAAGAAGTTTTTTTATCCAGATAATTATTCCTGGCAGAGCCAGCCAGAAGAAAAGAAAAATTGTATTTCCCAAAGTTGTTGGAAACAAGCGGATGATGGGAAAACTGAGAAAAAAAAACGAAATTCCAAGCAAGATTTCAGTAAATGTCATGATCAGATTTACTTTAGTACAGTATTTAAGTATTTCTTTCCACTTTTTTTTCTGAAATACTTTAAAAAGCGCACTTTCAAATGAAGCAGACAGCAGGAATAATATTGAAAACGTTTTTAACAAAAACAATATTATCCGGAATGCTCCGGTAAAACTGATCATTATATTTTCCCTTTATTTTCGTTTCCGTGATTTAAAATATAGCTTCAAAACGAACAATACAAGCATTTGCAATATTAAAAATCTGGTATATCTTGGTATATGTACAGTTGCTCTTGCTATGAGAGATGAGGCTGTTTCGGTAAAATGGATATTTACGTGTTTGTAGTACCGCTTTTAAGCGGAATCCCTACACTGGTTAACGTTGACTGTTCCGCCTGAAGGCGGTACTACAAACGTGAGATAATACTTGAACGGCTCTCTATAGAATTTTCAACTCCGCAGGAGTTTTTTATGGTTAGCCACGGGCGTGAGCCCGTGGTATGTCGGCAGATTTGATCAAGCTCCGTAGGAGCGACTAAGAATATCGGTATAAAGGCTATGAGCGGTTCAAAAGAAACTTTTCGTTACGAACAAATAGCGCGGACGCTGCAACGCAATATCAAGCGCGGGCTTTTTCCGTCCGGCAAACTGCCGCCGGAACGTTTTCTGGCGGAATATTTCGACGTTAACCGTTTGACGCTGCGTAAGGCGATGAAGCTTTTGGAAGCCGACAAATGGATATTCCGCATGGGACGGCGCGGGACATTTGTTGTCAAGGGCGACCAGTTCGGAGGGATTACCAAACGCCGGGTTTTCGCGTATGTGCTGGTTGGGGAAGATGAATTTTCTCCGCGTTATTCGAACAGCTTTGCCGAACTGTCCCGCAAACTGGTCGCGGTCGGAGGCAGCGTGCTTTTCTACGCGATTAAGGATGTTGAAGAATCCGGTCCGCTGGAAGAAGCCACTATGGGGCACGGCGTGGACGGTATTTTCATTTCCGGCAAAATGAATACCGGGATCATTGAAAAGATCCGTTCCTGGAACGTGCCGCTGCTGACGCTCGGTCATTTAATGTACCGGGACCCGCTGGAAGAAGAACTTGACCGGATCGTTGAGGACAGTCTGGATTATTCATATCGCTGTACGAAAATGCTGATAGAGCAGGGGGCGAAGAAAATCGTTTTAGTCAACGGACCGTCCCGGCAGATATTTTCCGACTGTACGCAGGGGTACATGAAGGCACTGAACGAAGCCGGGATGAATTTCGATGAACGCAACGTTATTATTTGTCCGGAGGATACGGCGCTATGCGCCGCGGAAAAATTCAGAGCCCGGTTCAAAGATGATCCCGATATCGATTCGGTTTACGCTGTAGGAGGCAATTTATCTGTCGGCGTGAGGCAAATTTTATGGAAAGCCAAACGCGGTGATATCATGCTTGCTTCAGTAAGTTACGGTATTTCGGCGGCGGATAATAATTTTCAACTCAAGATTTCCGCTTCCCAAACGGCAGCGGAAGCCGTTGCCTTGATGGGGAGAAAGTTGGCAAACCCTAAAAAAACGCCGGAATGCGTAAAGATTCCGGCGTTTTTGTGAAAGTTTGCAGGGGAGTTGGCTATTTTAACTGATGTCCTTTATTCAGTAAACGGCTCATTTTCCAGATGAGCATTGCCGATTCCAACTGGTAAGCGTTGCCGTCAAAAGCATAATAATATCCGGTCATGGTCAGATATTTGCCTTTGGGACATAGCTGGAGAGAATTGATCCTGACGCCGGTGCCGGGTTTCAAGAGAAGAAATACTTCTTCGGTCCTGGTATTAATCTGGCACAGGTACCCTTCAGCAGTGGCGCATAGAATTTTGTCGCGGTTCAGCGGCAGTATGTCTACAATATGCGCGTCAAGAATTCTTTTTTTATCTCCCGTATCCGGGGCGGCTTCCAGCGGGAGGGTAATTATGTTTTCCGGTTCCGGCTGGGGACAGCGCGGCCGGAGCATGTCGTTCCAGTTGAAAACAGCTAACTGTCCGCAGCCTCCGAGCAGTAAATGGTTGCCGTCCTTGCTGAAGCTCACGGCGCTTTCAGCGACATGGATATGGTGATGGCGGTTTGAATATTTCTGAAGCAGGTAGAACCATTTGATCCGTTCCGTCCACTCCGCGGTTTTGATGACGCAAAGTTTTTCCAGGTCAATAATCCGGTAACAATCGGTTTCCACCAGCGCCAGATAGGGTGCGGTCGGATGTTTTGCCCAGCCCAGGACTTTTTTGACGGAACAGACCGCGCAGCTTTCGTAGCGGCTTTCCGGGTATGAGGCGACCAGTTGGTCGGAAAGGCTGAATAAAATATCGTTATGAAAAAAAACTCCGCTTAGAGGCGAAGCATGGTTTACGACTTCACGAAGCTGAAAATTCTGTGAGCGTCTTATGTCTACCCGCCAGCCGTCGCCGTAATAGGCCAGGGCCATGAGCTTTTCATCTTCGCTGACGGTGATGGAATTGATAGTGCCGGCGGCCCGCAGCCAAGCCAAGTTTTCCTGCGACATATTGTTCAGGTCGATCATATTGAACTCAGTCGGTTCATGTTCGTTCCGGCTGACCCACGCGGTCAGGAGTGAATTTGATTTTTCCATGATCCGGAAATAGGGAAATTGCGGGCTTTCCGTCAGGCTGCGGTTAAAAATGCGGTAGGGACGCTGGAAGTCATTGTCCTGCGAGATGAAACATAATCCGTTGGTCCGTTTGTGCATCCGGTTGAGGGGTGCGTCTGCGAAATAGTCATAAAAAGACTGCGATTCGACACCGGGAACAAGGCGAGAAAGCCCCCCGGCAGTATTCACTGCTAAAGTGTTCATTGCATTTTTCTCCATAAAATTCAACTGAATAGTTAATATAATACGAATTTAAGAAGAAAGCAAATTTTTTTGTCGAAAAACTTTATTTTTTATATTTTTCAGTACCGCTGATATTCACGATTTCAGCGATAAATATATGGTGAAAATCCCGTTCCGGATAGCATTCCGGGATTATTTTTTTGTCAAGGAAGTTCTTAGCTTTTATGCAATCTGTATAAAGCTTTCTGCACTCGATGATAAGCTCTGCTTCCTCAAATCCGGGGGTGTCCACGCTTTCGCTTTTTATCGGGGTCAGGCCGCATTCCCTGATTTTATCGTATTGCGCTCCGGATTTGCTGCCGCAGAAATTAAGTACATTTTTCTTGTCTTCCGGCAGGGCGCAGAGCGTGAAAGTGTCATATTTTTCGATGAACTGCAAAGTATGCCGCTGCGGCCTGACTGCCGCCATAACCACGGGTTTGAACCAGATGACGCCGAAAAGTCCCCATGAGACGGTCATCGGGTTGCATTCGGCGTTTTCCATGCTGCCGCCGGTAAGCAGCAGCCAATTGTCCAGAAGGCTGAATACATCCGAATTGAATTCGTTTACCTTGATATTGATCCTTTCCATTTTTCAACTCTCCTTTTTCAGTATGGATTAAAGGGGTTTTAAGATAAAGTAGAGCCGCGCCGAACTTTTTCAAGTTGAACATGTCCGTGGATATTGATGTTTTCCGTGGTATTAACGGTTTGGGCGTTAATCGGTCAGTTGAATCCCGGAGGGATGATTTTACATCTGATCTTTGCGGGTTACTATGTTGTTATTCATCGTGGTGTGGCGGGAAAAGTTTGAGAAACTGCTTCATGCGGCTTCTTATTTCCCGCTGCTCCTTTACCTGCAATTTAACGCCTTCCGCCTATAAAACAGGCTCATTACCTCATATTTTACGAAAAACGTTAAATGCACGCAAACGAACGCCACCAGTTTCGCCTCGTTTTGAGGCCGCAAGAATTGAAGCGTGGTTACTGACCGATTACTAATTTGTTCAGGCGGACGTCAGGCTCATTAAATTAATGGTACAGGAATTTGTTATTTTGACAGGATAATACAGGATAAAATCTTGTTATACTGTATTAATCTGAAAATTTAACATCCATGCCGCAACCGAGTAGGCCAGCTTTCGATGAAAGCGGCAATGAGTGCCATTATGTGGCCTGACAATGTTTTATGTCGCCGGTCTCATCGAGACGCGGCGCTACTTGGAGCCGCAATCAGGTACAAGATAAAAATTTAAAATCCATCCTAAAATAACTTTGCTGATTCTGTCTAAAAAAAGTTCAAGTCCTGGTTTTATTCAGGCGCTCTGCCCAAATAAACCGGCATCCCGATCACAATTTACTTGACGGAATGAATATTTTAGATTATAATATAGACATTGAGTCAATTATCCGCATGGCTGGAACATTGCCGGGAAAACAAAATGAAAATAGATTTATACAATAAACAGCCGTTGAAGGATCAGGTAAAAGAGTACGTCCGGGAAAAGATCATTGCCGGCGTATATCGGAAAGGAGCTCAAATGCCGACTCAGCGGGCTTTGGCTGAAAAGCTGCATGTAAGCAATCGTACCGTCGAGATTGCCTTGAAAGAACTTGAGATCGAAGGGCTTCTCCTGCGCCGGATGGGGTTGGGGACTTTTGTCAATGATACATCTTTGAAATCAGTACGAACCAGTGGCAAAACCGACATGGTGGCGGTATTTGTCCCGAACCTCGAAAACCCCGTTTTTGCCTTGTTCAGTTCGGAAGTGGAAAAGCGTCTTCTTAAGTACGGTAAGAGTATGATTCTTTGCCGTTCAAAGATTTTTCAGGCGGAAGAAGACAAGTATGTACGTCTCCTTGCTAAAAATAAAATTGAAGGAGTGATTATTTACAGTGGACTGCCGAAGTTAGAAGCGTTGTTCAGGAAGAACGGGACTCCGGTGGTAAGAATTTCGGACGTGTGCCGGGAACCTGGAGTTTTAGCGTTTTTGGACCTGTACCAGGCCGGTAGACAGGTTGGTGAATATCTGATTTCCTGCGGGCACCGGGATATAATATGCGCGGGCGGTTTCCAGACTCCCGGTCCTGACGACCCGCGTTTTAAAGGAATAGCGGACGTAATGCGCGAAAACGGCATTCCGGCGGATAATATTGTAATATCGCAGGAAAAACGTGTTGTTGAAGATTATATGGCGGCCGGCGCTGAAGTCGCTGAAAAAATAATTAAACTCAAAAAACGACCGACCGCAATTGTATTTTATAATGACGCCAGGGCGTTTGGCGGCCTGCAATACTTGCAGACGAGGGGATTTGTGATCCCGGACGATTTTTCTGTTGTCAGCTTTGACAATGTAAGTTTCTGTTCTTTCTGCAGCCCGCCTTTAACCAGTATGGATCTGGACACGGAAAGAGCGGCTGAACTGGCGGTGGAAAGCATTATTTCCGGAGAAGAACAGAGTGTCCACAAACTGAATCCCCGTCTGGTGATAAGGCAAAGCGTCCGGAATATCTGACATTAACGACGAACTGCTTTCTACGCGCGGTCGTCTTCTGTTTGCTGAAATAAATATGCGGTTTGAGGAACCGGGGCCGCCGGTTTAGTGTCTTTCTTCTTATCTTTGGTCGGCGGCGGGGACAGGAATAAACGGCAGACGATTTCTCCGTCTATGATTTTGTTGTTTATACTGGAGCGTCCGTAATCTCGTTGGATATCGACCAGATAAAGCAATCTGCAATTGGCCGATACCAGGCATATATTTACCATTCCGGTCGACGGGAGCGGAATCACGAAAGTTTTATCTACTTTTCCCGGCCGACTGGCAGTTACCCTTTCTATATTGTTATTGATGCGCAATGTCGCTTCGCCCGCGTCGGCAAAGATCAGGCTGAACTCAAGTTCAGCTATCTGGTTTTTCGCTTCCTTGTCGATTTTAAATTGTTTTTTCAGCTTGATATCGGGGATAAACGGTACCGGACGCCAACCGCCGAAAGTATGCGGCCCGTTATCCAGATACATTGTTTTTCCGTTGCCCATTGCCACCTTTACGCCGTTCGGGCGGACTTTGCGCATAACCTGGACTTCGCAATTATCGCGGTAATAGTCATAGGCCAGAAAACAGATTGTGGTGATAATGGAGAAAACCGCTATATATGGAACATATAAATGACGCCGGTCATGTTTGCAGACACGCCAGACGCGGTTAATGAATATGGCGGCCATGATTGCCAGCAGCGGAATTATGGGAACCCGGAAACGGGCGAGGATATAGAAAGCCAGGGTTGCGGCGCAGTAGGCCAGGATAAAATATATCAAAAGGAGCATTTTCAGATCATGTTTTTTCAGGCTGCGCCAGATAAGGACGTAAATTCCGGACAACGCCGGAATCATGATGAATACGGTCCACAGAAAACCGTAACTCAAAAAATCACTGTACTTAAGGGCGATTCCCAAAGAAATATTGTTGGGCAGTTCCCGGTAATCACAGAAAAGCAGGAGCTTGCGGTAGGTAAGCTCCAGGAAGGCCAGCGGTTCTGTTGAAAACCAGTCCCATATCCTGGAAACTACGCTGACTTTAGCCTGTTGAGAGGTCCACACCGCATAGGTGGCCGGGTATTCCATCGGGCCCGGCCCCCAGCCATCTTCTCGTCCGCCGGGCGGAGACTCCGGCGTATTGCCTAAGCTCAGAACGTTGGGGGCGTCACTTGACGGGCCGCAGAAATGGCCGAGCAAGACGCTGTTGCGGTAAGAGAATGGAATCTGGGGCAGGATCACTAAGAACAGGAAAACAAAAACCGCCGCACAAGTTCCCAGTAGTTTTTTCTTCAAGGGCAGGGAAGGATGTTTTTTGAAGACCAGCGAATAAACCGCCAGCGCCGTGAGGCCGGGAATTAAAAACCAGATGTTTCCGCGGGTAAGTATCGCGCAGCCGCTTATCAGCGCGCATGTTACCCAATGCAGGGTTTTTCCGGATTTATACGCGGCAACGGCGCAGTAGAAGATCAGCGCCATCCAGAATGCCTGAAGAGTAGCGATCAGGAGATAAGGCGTATACAAAATCAGCATCTGGGAAAACGCGGTCATTGCCGCGGCCATAACCGCGGCCTGCCGGTTCCATATCCTGGCGGTGGAAATCCCTACGAGGTATACTGTCGCAGCGCCGAGGAGGCTTTGTGCGATAAGCACGGACCAGACGGAATATCCCAGCGATAAATAGATAAGGGGCAGGAATATCGAATTGTAAAAAGGCTGATACTTATGTGAATTATTGATATAGAAAGGATCCTGAAAATCTCCCTGGGAAATCAGTTCGGCAAGCCGCTTGTAAGTACACATATCAGTGGCCGGCATGGGGAAATTGACTGCATTCTTGCCGTTATTGGCGGTTTGCAGCTCATAAGCCGCTCCCAGGCGCAGTACCAGTGCAATCAGCACGATGCCCAGCAAAATCAGGAAGAATCTTTTTTTAATTCGCATAAATATTTGCTTCCGAAGCTATAGGTTTTTAAACACTCAGCAAATCATTTTCTTTGGCGGCAAAGATGTCATCGATCTGCTTGATATATCTGTCGGTCAGATCCTGAATGTCTTTGAGCATATCCTTCAGGTCGTCCTCGGTAATTTCACTTTTCTTCTGGGATTTTTTCGCAATTTCATTTCCCTCCCGGCGAATATTGCGAATGCCTATTTTGGCGTCTTCGCTGCGAAGCTTGACCTGTCTTACCAGGGTATTGCGGCGTTCTTCACTGAGTTCCGGCATGGGCAGGCGCAGGATACGTCCGTCATTTACGGGCGTAATGCCTATATTCGAGGCGTTAATAGCTTTTTCTATCAACGCGATGCAGGACGGATCCCATGGCTGAATGACCAGCAGTCTTGGTTCCGGAACGGTAATTCCGGCCAATTCTTTCAGCCGGGTAGGGGTGCCGTAGTAATCGATATTCAAGTTCTCGACCAAAGCGGGAGAAGCTTTGCCGGTGCGTACCGCGGCAAAATCGCGCTGCATGGCTTCTTCAGTGTTCATCATTTCTTCTTCGAGGTGATCCATCAATAAATCAATTCCAATATCCATGGTTTTGAACTCCTTAGATAAATTATAAAAACAATATCAGCAAACATACACTAAGACGCAAGCCGGAAATTGCAAATCCGATATCGGATTTAATTAGTACTTCTACTCAGGCAGTTTCAAGTTTTCCCGGATGAGTTTTTCAATATCATCATGGGCGATGTCAACGATTCTGCCGGTCTTCATCCACGGATAATCGGCGCGCGTAAAAAGCCGTTCTTCCTGAAACGCCCTGGACATAATTTCCGAAATGTCTTTCAGACGTTCGGAAGTACTGTCTTTATATGGCTGGGTAATGACATATTCCGGCGGCGCCGCGTTTATTTCCGAAGAAGCATGGGCGGCGTTGACCACCAGGGTCTGGCTTCCTGCGATCGCTAAATCACAGATGAAACTTTTTTCGCCTTTCGCCTTAGCCAGCAAAGCGTCCATTACGTGGTCGCGGTTGTCATTGTTTTCATGAATATATTCCCGGCCGTCGATTTTGTAAGTGGTTTTATCAAAGGTCCACTTTATAACGCCCTGTGTGCCGGTAATGATAATCTGTACTTCTTCGTTGCATTCTGCGGTATGTGTCGCGTAATAAAGTAATTTTTTGTTATCTTCCGTAATTATTTCCATAGCGGCGTTATCGGCGTTTTCGATATCGGGATTTGCCCTGAAAAGCTGGGCCTGAACCGTTTTCAGCCGGGCCGGATTTTCGAATGTTTTCCCGGCGAAGAAGCAGAGCAGGTTCAGTTGGTGGGCCATAGCGTTATTGAACGGGCTGTCCAATATCCAGTTTTCTCCGATTTTTATTCGGCCCGCCCAGTTGTTCCTGCTATAATAAGCTTTGTCGCGGACGGTTATACCGCAGAATTTTATAGTTTTTACTTCGCCGATATCACCCGCGAGAATGGCGTTTTTGATTTTGGCGGTTGACGGCTGGTAAATGTTCTGATAGCCGACTGCGACGAATTTGCCGCTTTTGCTTTCAGCCTCTTTTATGGCGGCGAGATCTCGCAAAGTGGCGGTAATCGGTTTTTCAACGTAAACATTAGCTCCGGCCTCAAGAGCGGCGATCGCCATCGGGGCGTGCAGACTGATGCCGGTAGGGATAAAACATATATCGATGGTGTCGCGAAATTTTTCCAGCATCGCTTTGTAATCGCTGAAGATTTCACAACCGACGGCTTTCAGCCTGGCGCATTTTTCGGCTTCTTCATCCTGATTGATTATTGTCGCCGCTGTGATCTCAAGTTTACCGTGTTCCTGGTAGCGGATCAGATCATTGTAATGAATATTCCCGAAACCGGAAACTCCGATAATTGCCGTTTTTATCATAATTTATGCTTCTTCCAAGATAATTTTTTTAATATTTTTCTTCCCGGCCTTAAGAATAATGAACCCGTTGCTGAAGTCCCCGGCTTTTATATTCATGTCTACGCTGCCGATACGTTCGTCGTTGATGTAAGCGCCTCCGCCGCTGAGCAGACGGCGCGCTTCGCCGTTGGACTGGCACAGCCCGGCGGCGGTAAAGAGTTTGACTACCCACATGCCGTCGCCGGCAAAATCGCTTTCCGGCAGCTTAACTGTCGGCAGGTCGGCGAAACTGTTGTCCTGCTCGGTTTTTACGGAAGCGATAGAGCTGGATGTTTTAATTTTGTTTTCCCGGTCGGCGAAACCGAATTTGCTGCCGGCGGTCAGATAAGCTTTACGCGCTTCCGCTTCCCCGTGCGCCAGCCTGGTGGCTTCATAAGCGAGGATTTCCTTGGCGCGGTTGATAGCCGGGGCTTCCAGACTGCTGAGTTCGTCAATTTCGCTGACCGGCAGGTTGGTGAAAAAACAGAGAAGCTGCCTGACCTGGCTGTCTTCGGAGTTGCGCCAGAACTGGTAGTAGTCAAATACGGAAGTGCGTTCGGTATCCAGCCATACGTTGTTGCCGCCGGCGGTTTTACCGAATTTCTGGCCGTTACTGTCCAGAAGCAGCGGGAAGGTGGTGCAGAATACCTCATTGCCGTTCATGCGCCGGGTCAAATCCACCCCGGAGACCATATTTCCCCACTGGTCCTGACCGCCGAACTGCATGCGGCAGTCCAAGTCGCGGTTCAGAATATAGAAATCGTAAGCCTGGAGTATGGAA
>JBAYCO010000099.1:0-10020 GCA_041668685.1 Victivallaceae bacterium
CAAAACGAAATATCTGCTTATACTCTACTTGCTTTATGCAATATAAAGGAAAGAGACAAATGGCTTGAAGCCTCAAGAAAGAGTCTTGGCATATCCAAAGGAATTATGAAATTTATTTCAGAAAATTACCAAAAAAAATATGCCCCCAATACAAGAGAAACTTTTAGAAGACAAGTATTACATCAATTTATACAAGCCGGTATTATCGATTATAATCCTGATATTCCTGATTTGCCCGTAAATAGTCCCCGGGCTCATTATGCGTTATCAAAAGTTGCGTTAAAAACAATTAAAAGTTTTAAAACAAAGAAATGGGAAGAAAATATTAAAAAATTTAAAGCGGAGATTGGAGAATTAAAAAGTAAGTATCGGGAAAAAAGGAAAATGTATCGAGTTCCTGTTACGTTGGTAAACGGTAAGATATTACAATTGTCTCCAGGTATGCATAATGAAGTTCAAGCTGCGATTATTGAAGAATTTGCCTCTCGTTTTGCAAAAGGTTCTATTCTTCTCTATTTAGGAGATACTGAAAGTAAAAACTTGTATTGCGAAAAAGATTTGCTTGAAAATATTGGAATACCAATTACGACGCATAGTAAACTGCCGGATGTTGTGATTTATGATAAAGCAAAGAATTGGCTTTACCTGATTGAAGCAGTTACGTCTCATGGCCCAATGTCTCCTAAAAGAATTGTCGAATTAGATAGCTTTCTAAAAAACTGTAAGCTTGGTAAAATATATATATCTGCATTTCCTGATTTTCATGAGTTCAAAAAACATACAGGCAATATTGCCTGGGATACAGAGGTGTGGATAATGGAATTTCCTGAGCATATGATCCATTTTAATGGGGATAGATTTTTAGGTCCAAGGTAAAATATACTTTTGTAACTTGTTTAAATAACATCTAAGAGATTTTTTTAATGAATTTAGTCATTTGCGGCATGAAGCATTGCGGGAAAAGTACCCACGGGAGGTTCATCGCCCGTAAATTTTCCTGTCCTTTTATCGATACGGATGAACTGCTTGAGGCAAAATATTTCGAACTGGAAAAAAATCCGCTTAATTCCAGGGAAATCTACAATCTCCACGGTGAAGACTATTTCCGTTCCCTGGAGGCCGGGGTGATCCATTCCCTTATCGCTGAAAAGGACGAAAATGTCAATAAGGTGATAGCGCTCGGCGGCGGTGTGCCTTCGAACCCGGAACTGGGGCCCGAACTGAAAGAGCTCGGACGCTTTATTTATCTGAAAAACGACCCGCCGGTATTGTTCAAACGCATTGCGGCAAAAGGCCTGCCGAAGTTTTTGCAGGGTGAAAAACCCTATGAAAAGTTTTTGAAACTTTACTATGAGCGCGAACGACGCTATATTGAATTGGCAGACTTGACAATTGAGTTTGACCGGGACGTCCCGGTCAAAGAAGCCGGATATATAATTTCAGCCCGAATCGAGGAGAAGTTAAATGAGTGGCAGCATTTACGGTAAGGTATTTACGATAAGCACCTTTGGTGAGTCCCACGGCAAGGCGGTGGGAGTCGTGATAGACGGCGTTACTCCGGGAATTGAACTGTGCGAAGCGGATATCCAGAAAGAACTCGACCGCCGTAAACCCGGCCAGTCGTCAGTTACCACACAACGCAAAGAATCAGACACCGTGCAGATTATGTCCGGGATTTTCGAAGGGAAAACCACCGGTACGCCGCTGATGATGATAATTTACAACGAAGACCAGCGTTCCAAAGACTATAGTAATATAAAGGATTTGTTCCGGCCCGGACATGCCGACTACACTTATCAGGAAAAATACGGAATCCGGGATTACCGCGGCAGCGGCCGGGCTTCCGGCCGGGAAACTGCCGGGCGGGTTGCCGCCGGGGCGGTCGCGAAAAAATTACTGGCCGCCAAAGGCGTGAAAATAACTGCTTTTACTAAAAACATAGGCGGAATCGCCGCTGAAAAATACTGCCCTGAAGAAATAGAAAAGAACATTGTCCGCACTGCCGATCCGGACGCGGCTCCCAAAATGGTCGAGCTGATCCATAAGTCGGCTGAAGCCCAAAACAGTATCGGCGGTATCGTCGAATGCCGGATAAGCGGCGTTCCGGCAGGTATTGGGGAACCGGTTTTCGACAAACTCGACGCGGAACTGGCTAAAGCTGCGTTGTCGATCGGCGGAGTGAAAGGCATTGAATTCGGCGCCGGTTTCGGAGCCGCTGAAATGACCGGTAAGGAACACAATGATGAAATGGATGCCGAAGGCTTCAAATCAAACAACGCCGGGGGAATTATCGGCGGCATATCTACCGGAAATGAAATTGTTTTCAGGATCGCGGTAAAACCGACTTCATCTATTTCCATGACGCAGGGGACAGTGGATTTGAGTGGGAATGAGGTCAGTTGCGAAACCCGCGGCAGGCACGATCCCTGTCTCTGTCCGAGAATAATTCCGGTACTCGAAGCAATGGCCGCTTTGGCGCTTATCGACTTGATGAAACAAAACGCGGCGCTTGGATATTAATTACGAATTGCGAACGGAAAAGATTAAGAGAAAGGATATGAAGAAAACATTAATATGTGAACAAATCGGCGGTTCGCCGCAGTTTACCATATCCGCCCCGGAATTTATGGACGCTGTGCTTGAGCTCGACCCGGCTTTATGGGCGGCAACCAGCGCTCCCTGTGAAAGCTTATTTACCGATTCTAAATTTATCGCCTATCTTGACCCTGATAATTCCGGTTCCGTCCGGGTTGATGAAGTTTGCGTTGCAATAAAGTTCCTGATGGAAACGTTCAAATCCGCAACCGAACTTAACAAGCGGGATACTTCGCTGGCGCTCCCCGAATTGAACGTCGAGTCCGAAGATGGACAAAATTTTGCGAAGTTCATCAGGAACAGTTTTAGCATTAAGGATGAAAATACGGAATTGCCGCTTGAACGGATCAGCGAAAAAATCGACGCGCTTTCCTCCGGCCCGCTGAAAGGAGACGGCTGTCTTACCGCAAAAGCGCTTGAAGATCCTGTTGACCTGGTTCTCTTTAATGACATCCTGAGCGTTTTCGGCAAGGATTCCCTGACTGTGGAAATGCTTGACCAGTTTGTCGCCGACGCCGGGGATTTCCTGCATTGGGAAGAAAACACCGCCAAACCGGAACTGAAAGTCAAGGAACCGGCATTGGCATATTCAGCGTATTCCGCCCTGAAGGACAAAATAGATGAATTTTTCAGCTACTGCCAACTCGTGGCCGCTGATCCCGTCAACTCCGAAAGGTTCCGGCTCGATCCCGATAACATACCGCCGCTTGAACTCAAAAATCCGCAGGCAGTCAGGGATTATCTGGATACGCTGCCGCTGGCTGTGCCGGATGAAAAAATGGAACTGAAACTGACTTTCGGCATAAATTCGCATTTTCAACATGCGGCTAATGATTTCAGCAACGCGTTCAAACTGACAACCCTGAGCATGGAAAAGTGGGAGAAAATCAAAGAGGAGCTTGCGCCTTACGATGAATATTGCGCCAGGATTTACGGCGACCCGGCAGGCAGGCTCGGACGGCAGAAGCTTGAAGCTTACCTGACGGGCGAGGCAATAAAGAATCTGCGGAATATCCTGTCTAAAGACGCCAAACTCAGCGATACCCTCGGACAGTTGCGTAAACTTGAGAAACTGCTCCTGTTCCGCCGCTTCCTGCCGGAATTTCTCGATAATTTCGTCAATTTCAAAGACCTTTACACGCAAAACAAAAATTCGATGATCCAGGCCGGTTCCCTGATCATGGACGGCCGTCATTTTGATTTAACGCTGTCCGTAAAAGACCCAGCCGAACACAAAAAGTACGCCTTGAAATCAAATATCTGCATGATTTACGTTGAACTGCTCAACAACGATAAAACCCTGCCGAAACAATTTGCGGTTGCCGCGGTTACAGCGGGCGCCGTTAACAACCTTTATATCGGCAAAAGGGGAATTTTCATTAACAATAAAGGCGAATACCGGAACGCGGTGATTACGGATTTTGTCAATGGACCGATTTCTTTTCGCCAGGCTATGTTCCTGCCGTTCCGAAAAGCCGGGGAAGACATAAGCAGACGCATGGTCAAACTTTCCAGCTTTAACACGTTTGAACAAAATTTAGGAAAGGGAATAAAAACGATTGAATCCCAGCCGCAGAAAGGTTCGCTTTTAAACGCCGGTTCGATAGCGGTGCTCTGCGGCAGCGTCGGAGTAGCGGCGCTGGGCAGTGGAATAGCGTTCGCGATCAATAAACTCAAAGACGTCTCATGGATAAAGATAACATCCGTGTTTCTCGGAGTCATTATTTTGCTCATGCTGCCCGCGGTCATTTCCGCCTTGCTGAAACTGCGCCGCCGCAACCTGGCCCTGTTCCTGGAAGCGGCCGGCTGGGCGGTCAATCAGCATCTTCGTTTGAAGAGCGCGATTGCCGCGACGTTCACTTATCGCCCTGAATACGAAAAATCCGGCGGCAGCGTCTGGATATATTATGTTCTGCTAATAATCGCCGCAATTATCCTTGCCGTAGTTGCCGGTAAAATTCTGGGGCTGCAATGTCAGATTCGCTGGTAACTGCCAACCTTGTCATTCTGCGGAAAATGCCGTACCGGGAAAGCAGCTTGATCCTCGGAACGCTGAGCGCCGAATTCGGTAAAATAGACCTTATCGCCAAAGGCGCCAGAAAGCTTTCCGGAAAACAATTCCCGGCCTTTGACCTTTTTCGCGAAGTGGAAGTTACTTTTCAAAACCGCGGCAAAGACGATCTGCATACCGTAACCAACGCCGAATTGCTCCTGAGTAATGATTCTCTGGCAAATATTCCGGAAAATTTCGAAACGGCAATAAAGATCGGTGATTTTATCCTGAAAAATTCCGCTCCCGACCTGGCTTCGCCGCTGGTCTATGACGCCATGCGCCATATCCTCCGCAACTGGGCCCTGGAAGGCGAAAAAAAGGCGCATCCGTGGACAAGCCGGCAGTGTTCGGTAATAATAAAGACGAGTTATCTTTATGAAAACGGTTTGCTGCCGGATTTTGCTGAACAGGAAAGCGAGCAGGCCTCCCGGCAGCAGCGGATAATCGAAAAGATCATAGAATGCGGCAACGAAGGCACGCCGCTTCCGGTTCTGGATGATGCCTGGTGGCTTCAGCTCAATAAATGGCTTAACAACCTGATCAGGCATCATCAGTTAAAATATTGACGTTGCTCTACCGCTTACCAGCTGGGCTGTTCCGGAAGAGCTTTGTCAAAGTCATCAAGCAGTGATTCCTGATATGCCCCGGCGTAAGCGCCGCTGAAGAAACGGTCAAGCCCTTCTTCATTCAACTTCGCCCACGATTCGTCTTCGCATCCCGGAATAATCGGGAAGAACAAGGCGTCATTGGCTTTTGCGGCTTTGAGGTCTCCGGGGGCGTCGCCGATCATCAATACTTTGTCCTTGTCATATTTTCCGGCGGTAGTGTATTTCAGGTGTTCGGTCTTGGTTCCGTGTTCCTGGCCGCAGATCATGCCGAGATAATGGTCTATTTTGTTTTCCTTCCATTCGCGGGCGAGCGCTTCCAGCGGAGTCTGGGAAACCACAATCTGGTCCGCTTTGCCGTGCGCTTTCGCCAGGATATCTTTGACGCCCGGAAACGGCGGAATCCCGAAAACCATATCGGCGATAGCCGCGTTAACCGCATGCGACCATTTCAAAATAGCGGTCAGTTCAGGGTCATTGGTTGCGGCGACTTTAGCTTCCAGGGTCGGATTGCCCAATTTGCTTTCTTCCTTCACCCAGGCGTTCAATGAATTGTAATCGCCGATCTTTATGCCGCGCTTCGCGAATTCAGGATGCTTGCGCATGAAAGCCAGGGCATGCAAAACCGCGTGAAAACGGTTGCAGCCGCGGGTTTTGCTGTAAAGATTTACGAATATCCAGACTTCACGGGCATATTTGCTGGCTGCCTGCAACCCAAAATGTTTAATGAAATTCGGGCAGAAACACTCTTTCTGCTTGATTTCCATGGTGTCAAAAATACAGCCGTCACTATCATAACCAATAAAAAAATCATGATTTTTCGGCAAGTTCTTCATCTCTGCAACATAATCCATAGTTCAACCCCTTTTTTAATGTAATACGCTATGCACAGGCTGAACCTGAGCGCCGCGAAAGGCAACTGTTCCAGTCCCGGTTGCGTATTGATAATTTAATATCAAAAACAATGACTTTGTTAAATGATTAAACTAACTCATTTACGGATTTTAGCAAGCGCCGAACAGAAAAAAACTGCTTTATGGAGTCTTATAACTCACATTTCGGAGTTCGGAAATGTAACGCAAGGTGTTAAATATAAATGCCTTGATCCTGATTTGATCTTGTTTTTCGCGGTCTGGGATCTTCAAGTAATGAAATATTCGCAAACCGGTAGTCGCAGGAGCAGCCTGCTCCGCGACAAAGACGTCCGCTGGGCTGAGTTACTTGGCCATACTGAGCGTAAAGGTCGCGGTGCGAGGCCGCACTCGTGACTGTCAGCAAAAGATCAAACGGAAAACCGGGAAGTTAACGGCTCTAAGCTGACCGAAACGAACCCCGAACTGTGTATTATAAAATCATGTTCGTGGGGCGTGGATTAAGGAGAATAAAAAAACGGGAGCCGTCCGGCTCCCGTTATACTGCGGCTTCAGTTATTCGTCAGAATCCGTGGACTCTTGTTTTTCTTCGACTGCTTTGAATGATTTTACGGTAAGCCATAATTCAGTTGTTTTTACGGTGTTGTCGTCATCGTCTTTGGTTTCAACTTCCTTTTTGCTTACAGCGCCGGTAACTTCGACGGTCTTGTCGGCCAGGGCGGCGGCAAGTTTTTTGCCGTTATCGTCAAGGACGATCTGGTAGACGGTTTCTTCTCCTACGGTGAGGGTGGCTTTTACGACGGCGTCGCTGTCATTCTTTTCAACGCTCAACGTACCGGTTAAGGTCTGCGGGGCCTGCGCCATAACCGGGTTCAGCAGACAAAGTGAGGACAAAATAATTCCAGCAATAATAAGATAATGTTTCATGTGTTTTGAATACTCCTGATTAATTTTAAAAACGTTGTTTAGTCAAGTTGAAACGCAAAGCCGCTTATCTTTTGGGGCTTCCAGGTTTCTGGCATTTAGAATCTGAGCATTTTTTCCCTTTGCATTCTTTTTGCTTGTCCTTTGCCATTTTCGGAACTCCTTTTTTTGTTTTTTTGATTTGTTGGTTTTTGCCGTTGCGGCAAACGATATGGGTTAATAAAGCAATCTGTATGCCAAGTTTTAAAAAGTCGTTCTTGAGCTCGATAATACGGAAATTGCGGATATTTGTTTAATTTTTGCGAAGTTTTATTTCACAAAAAGTGAATTTTTTATTCACAAACGCAGCTTTGTGAAATTGAAATTCACAAAATGCGGAGTATATTATTTTCACTTACCTTTATCCGGGAGATGAAAAAATGTTACTCAGGGTTAAATTGGCAGTCGAAGAAGGAAAACTATATGATATGCTTGCCGACGGTATGCGGCAGTTGGAACTTGTTATTGCCGACTCGTCTTCCGGCGACGAGCCGTGGCCGTTAAGGTATGAACAGGTTGATATACTGATTATCAGCGAGGAAAATATTCCTGAGCCCCGGCTCGAAAATATAAAGCTTACGATGCAGACGCCGGAGCCCCCCATGATAATAGTATTGACTTTCGCCGGCCGGGACGAACAGACCGCCATGCTGGCCGCCGGTTGTCAGGCGGTATTGAGTCTGAATGTTTCTCCGGTCATAAATTGCAAGGCGATAAGCGTTATTGTGAAAAAGTTCATAGAGCGCCAGAGTAAACGCGTGAAGCGGGTGCAGCCTATTTCCGAACCGCGCTTGTCGGATTTTGTTTCGAAAAGCAGGTCGATGCAGGTATTTCTCAATACCGTAAGAAAGGTTGTCAATACTGACTCGTCTTTGTTAATTCTCGGCGAAACCGGGGTCGGCAAGGAACGCCTGGCGCTGGCGATTCACAGTGAAAGCAAACGTAAATCCTTTCCGTTTATCGCGATAAACTGTGCCGCTCTGCCCGACAACCTGCTTGAAAGCGAACTTTTCGGTTACGAAAAAGGCGCGTTTACCGGGGCGTCCAGGTCGCGCCGCGGAGCTTTTGAGCTGGCGCACAAGGGAACTATATTTCTTGATGAAATAGGCGACATGCCGGCCCATATGCAGGTGAAGCTTCTTCGCGCTCTCCAGGAACGCCAGTTTATGAAGATCGGCGGCGAAAGTACGGTAAAAGTCGATGTCAGGGTGATAGCGGCGACCAACCGCGATCTTGGCAGGGAGGTTGAGAAGGGTTTTTTCAGGAAAGATTTGTACTATCGCCTGAGCGTAATCGGTCTGACGATACCGCCTCTTTCCGAAAGGCGGGAGGATATTCCGGAACTGGTCGGGAACTATATAAGTTATCTGGCTCCGCGGATCGGGGTGAGCGTCAAGGAAATCGACGATGCCGCCATGGAGTCGCTGATCAATTACAGTTGGCCGGGTAATGTCAGGGAACTGATCAATGTTATTGAGCGAGCCCTGCTGCTTTGTGACGGCGAAAAAATATCTTTATCAGACATGCCGGATGACATCCTGCTGAAAAGTACGAATCTTTATTTACAGCCGTCTTTATGTCTGCATAACAGCGGTTTGCAGGAATGGACCGGAACTCCCTGGAAAGCGGTGCGGGACAAAATGATGGATGTCGTTGAAAAGAAATATTTCACGGAAATGCTCGCCAAACACAACGGCAAAGTGCGTCCGGCAGCGGCCGCCGCGAAAATATCGCCCCGCATGTTCTATCATAAAATGACCAAGCATTCCATCGATAATTCTGCCGAAAGTAATAAGGTATAAACTGAAATAAATGATGTAAATTTTTCTATCGAGTGCAGTGTTTCATGGTGTTTTTAGTAGCGAGAGCAGCCTTGCTCCGCGACAAATAACTGTAATCTTCACTGAAATCATTGTTTTTCGATGCCGGACCAAGGCTGCTCCCGGCACTACTTTATATTAAATTTCATATGCAACTGGACACTAGTATATCGTAAAATTTAAAGTGTCGTATTTTATTTGCAGCTTAATGTAGCACAACCGTCCCGGTTGTGTCCCTTTGTTTAACAACGTTTACCCATTTATGACTCAAGCGAGACGCTTGAGCTACATTATTAACCGTTTCCTTCTATGTTAACGTTTCCCGCTCCCCTATGGGGAGTTTAGGGCAATACTACCTTTGGGCGTGGTTTTTTATTCCTGCATCAACCGACTGACGAACCGCTGGGGATATCGCCGTCGACAGTTACCAGTTTCAGGTTTTTCCCGTCTTTGGCGGCGAGGAGCATTCCCTGGGACTCGATGCCGCGGATCTTTGCCGGCTGGAGGTTGGCGACGATCACTATATTTTTACCGACAATTTCTTCCGGGGTATAGAATTGAGCCACTCCGGCGATCAGTTGGCGTTTTTCGGAGCCGACTTCTATTTGGAGCTTCAGCAGTTTATCAGCGCCTTCGACTTTTTCAGCCGCCAGTACTTTAGCGGTTTTCAGCGAAGTTTTGAAGAATTCGTCAATAGTGACCAGCCCTTCGGCAGGCGGTTCGGCTTTAGTTTGTTTCGGCTGCTTTTCCTTTTCCGGCGTTTGGTCTTTTACTTCTTCCGGCTTTATCCGCAGGAACAGCGCGTCCATGTCATGCATTTGCAGGCCGCTCAGAATATTTACATCCTTTTTTAGGGAATCCAGATGGCCTTCGGCGGCGTTTTTAATTCCGAGCGCTTTGCGCAGGGTGGTCATTTTATCCGGCATGACCGGATCGAGCAGGACGGAAATTTTGCGTAAAGCTTCCGCCGCGCAGTAAAGAACGGTATTCAACCTTGCGGTGTCGCCGGTTTTCGCCAGATTCCATGGAGCGGTCTGTTCCATGTAGCGATTCCCGGCGCGGACTGCGTTCATTATTTGTTCGAGCCCCTGGTTTATGCGCATGGCTTTCAG
>JBAYCO010000100.1:0-9932 GCA_041668685.1 Victivallaceae bacterium
AACAGTGGTCGAAGGAGTTGCGGGCGGGCGCAAAATAGCGCTCGGCATTGTTGATTTCTTCTCAAACGGACTGGTCAAGCCGTGTCCCGAATTTACGTTCAACGTTTCGCGCGGACACTGGAACAGCCTGAATAAAGACGATCTGGTTTACCTCAAAGAAGACGTTTCAGAGGAGCCCCGCGTAAAAATGGCTTTTATCCCGCTCGAAGAACGCAAAAGCACCTTTAAAGAGGTCTGTTCCACGATCGGGGAAGAAGCCATGATCGCCGAGGGTAAACGCTGCATCGAGTGCAGCTGTACCGCTAAAGGCGACTGTAAACTCAAGAAATTTTCAGAGGAATATCTCGCGGTCCCGGACGCCATCAAAGGTGAAAAACTGAGCAACGGCTACGACAATCGCCACCCCGCGATCATTCAGGACCGTATGAAGTGTATCAAATGCGGAATTTGCGTCAAGATCTGCAAAGAAGTGGTAAACGCCAATCTGCTCAGCCAGAAACTGCGCGGTTTCAGCACCAAGGTGGAAACTGCTTTCGGCAAAGTTCTGCCGCTTTCCTGTACCGAGTGCGGAGCCTGCATAGAAGAATGCCCGGTCGGCGCCCTTGACTGGAAAACCAAAGACTGATCAGGCACCCGTTTCATAGGTGTCGGGGAAAGGAAAGATTTACCGAATCTTGTCCTATACTTGTATTTTTTTCGGTGATTGTGTATTTTTCCGCATAAACTGGATGTCGGCAAATTGCGTTAAATAGATCGGAACGGAAATTATCATATAAGTAAGGTAATCGGTCAGCGGGCTTAGTTGAGGAGGCAGGGCATAAACGCCAGGCAACGGCTTCATGGATAATTACGTGTCTGTAGTACCGCTTTTAAGCGGAATTTCCCACGAAAACAACAGTTTTGCTTTCCGCCTGAAGGCGGGACTACGAACATGCGATAATTCCAAAACACGGAATTTAAGAACCTCTTCGCTCCTCAAAAAAGAACCGTTGCCGATTACTAAAAAGGTAATGGCTCACTCTTTTCGCAGGTTTAAATAGTAGCTCAAGCGTCTCGCTTGAGTCATGAACGGACTGACGTTAACTGGCCACCGACACAACCAGGACGGTTGTGCTACTATCACAGCACATTCAGCCTCAGGAAAAGACTGAGCCATCACTAAAAAAGAGCGATTTTATTCATTTTGCTACGTTTGCCATTGACAAAAGAACTTATTTGCAGTACAATATAAGTAGGATTGTTTACTTGTCTATAACAAGATACAAGCATGCAACAGGAGCCGCATGATCCCATTGGCTTATGCTTCTGGTGTTAATTACCGGCAATAACGGGATCATTCAAACCAGAAAAAAGGGGGTTTTACAATGAAGAAGGTAAACAATGAAAGAAAATTTGAGTTCACACTCATCGAATTGCTCGTCGTGATCGCTATCATTGCCGTTCTGGCCGCCATGCTGCTTCCTGCGCTTAACAAAGCGCGCGAAACGGCTAAAAAAACGGATTGTTTGAGCCGCCTCAGGCAATTGGGACTCTGCATGGCTTCATATGCCAATGATTTTCAGGATACCACTCCTCCTAGCTGGAACTCGGCAGGATCTGCAAATTACTGGTATACCTGCATATATAATAACGGTTACATTAATAACCAGGATTTATTGGTTTGTCCGTATTTTGAACCCTATAAATTCGTTTCCGGTTCCGGGAAAACTTATGGAATGCGCAGACTGCCGGATACTGGAATGATTATCGGTAAGGTTTCAAACCCAGCAAGCTATGTTTTTCTGGGGGATTCAATAAGAAGCGCGACAGACAGATATCAGACCTACAGCATCCCGGACAATTCGGCATATTCCGGCCAGATTCATTTACGGCACCAAAAAACGGCTAATATCATTTGGGGAGATTTCCATGGCGAAGCGGCTCTTCAAAGTAAGCTGGCGGAATTGAATTTCCCCTGCGAGTATTAAACTATGTTTGGATTTTCAACAAACTGGTTTCCGGAAAATACCACGCAGACGGAATTGACGGATTTTATCGAGAAATCGGGGCTGAATTCGTTTGAATTAAGTTATCGGGCAACGCCACAGTTCATTGAAATTATTGCCGATCTGGTTTCACAGGAACTGATCAAGGTCAGAAGCGTTCACGATGTCTGCCCCAGGCCCGTTGGCTACAAATGTGAATCTCCGGCGGCGCTCTGTGAAGAAGAAAGGCGTAAGGCAGTCGAACTTACCAAGCAGAGAACGATTAAGATGGCGGAAAAAGTAAAAGCTGATTGTATTGTTCTTCACCTCGGCCAGGTTGAAATGCAGAAAAGCACCCGGGAAATGGTTCGTGTTTTTTCCAGCGAACCACGGGAAAAATTTGAACAGTACAGGCGGGAGTTTATTGCTGAACGCCGAGCCAAAGCGCCGGCGCATTTTGCCCAGGCCCGGAAAAGCTTACAGGAACTTAGCGGTACCGCCGGTGATTGCGGGATAAAACTTGCGGTCGAGAACCGTTTCTGGTATGAAGAATTCCCGGATTTTGCTGAGATAGGAATTTTGCTGAATGAATTTCCGCCTGATAAAATATCGTACTGGCATGACACCTCCCACGCACAGGCCATGGAAAACCTCGGATTTTGCACGCAGCGGGCATATCTGGACGCATACGGCGACCGGCTTGCCGGGTTTCATATAAGCGATATGTCATTTAAACAGGATATCAGCGCCGAATGGCTTAACGATTATGTTGATTTTAAAACGGAACATAAAGCGCCGGGCTGCGGCAATATAAATTTCAGTTTCCTTAAAGATTTCCGGGGCAGGAATGATATCCGTTTAATTTTTGAATTCTACAAGATGGTCACACTTCCGCAAATATCCGCGGGGATAACTTATCTTGAAAAAATATTATATTAAAAAGGGAATGACAAAATGGAAATAGGTCTCAATACGTCAACGCTGCGGGGCAATAGTATGCTTGAGCTTATCGGTATGATTGCCGAAAAAGGGTTCAATGCGATTGAGCTGGAGTGTAACCCGTGCCCGGAGGAGGTTCACGGTATATGGGCAAGAGAGGCGGATCATGAGTTCGTTGAAAAACTGAAGGAAGCCGTAAGCGGTTTTAAAGAAGTCAGTTTTCATGCGCCGTATCATTTTTTTGATGTAAATATCATATCTCCGAATCCTTTTGTCAGGAAACTTTCGGTCGAGGAAATAATTTTTGTTATGGAACTGGCCAATGCCTTAGGGCGCAGGAACGTAACGGTTCACACCGGAGCAAAAAATCCGCTGCTGAAGGATCCGGTCATCAATGAATATCTGCGTGAAACGCTTACCGCCCTGAACGACGCGGCCGTAAAAAACGATGTTATGATCGGAGTGGAAGTCGTAGATTATTTTTATTGCCCCAAGAGATTTGAACTTATTGAAGAACTCGCTCTCAGTAATGTGGGTATAACCCTTGACATCGGGCATCTTTGTTTCCCGCAGCCGGAACTTGGCGGCAGGCCGGGATTCAGTCAGTATGGAAGCATTGAAGGCGTTATAAGGCGTTATGCGAAATTGATCAGGCATGTTCATATTCACGATTTCAGTTTTGCCAGAAACAAGGATCATCTTGCTTTCGGCGACGGGAATCTGGATATGATATCCATCGTAAATACGCTCAGGAACAACGGGTTTGACGGGACTTTGCTTATGGAGCTCACGCCTCTTGTACCCATGGAAAAAATTCTTTCCGGCAAAAAGCTTCTGGAAAAGATAACTGACTGGAAACAATGATCCAAAGAAAAATCCTTTCAAAAACCTAAAAATACAATCAACTGAAAGCAGAAATTTATCACAGGAGTTATTTTGATGTCAAACCATAAAAATTATATTATTCCCGAGCCTCAGGAAATTAAATACGGCAATTCATGTTTCCAGATTGACGAAAACACGACGCTGGTTCTTGACCGCCGCCTACCGGATTCTTTTGCCGGGAGCCTCGATCCTTTACTCGAAACTATATTTGAAAACACCGGGCTTAAAATTCCGGTTGTCCGCCAGTCCGCAGCCAATACGAAAAGCATAAAAATAACGGAAGATCCGGAAACTTTTGCGACCGTAAAAAACGGGGATGAAGCTTACAGTCTGGAAATAACGCCGGCACATATAGTACTTGCCGGCGGGTCGGCAAAAGGAGTTTTTTACGGCTTGCAGACGCTGGCGCAGATTGTTAGGAATGCCCCGGACGGGAAAGTCGCCGCCCTCTCGATAAAAGACTGGCCGGACTTGAAAATAAGGGGCGTTCACGTTTGTCTTCAATTTTACGGGCCGATAAATGTTCCTTTTTTCAAACGCCTGATAAAGGCCTGCGCGGCAAATAAAATCAATACCCTTGAAATCGGGCTGGATAATATGCTCATTTATGATTCTTATCCGGAAATAGCGGCGCCGGGGGCTTTCTCAAAAGAGGAAATGAAAGCCATTATCGACTATGCCGCAAAATATTACATAAGGATCATACCTATAATCCAGTCGCTGGGGCATGTCGATCATTCAATTTTTTCCGGGTTCCCGGATATTCTGGAAACGCCTGAGGCCAATACCTATTGCCCAAGCAACGAAAAGGTATATGAAATTCTTTTCAGCGTCCTCGACGAAGTTATCGAACTTTTTAACCCGCCGTATTTAAATATCGGACACGATGAAGTGGACGCGTTGGGCAAATGTGAAAAATGCCGCAAATTCACTCCCCCTGAAATCTTTGCCCGGGATATAAGCAGAATACATGATCATCTGAAAAAACGCGGGGTCAGAACCGCCATGTTCGGGGACATGCTGCTGAATCCGGACGGAATCGCGGAAGAGCGGTTCGCCGGATATTTCAAGGGAGGAAAACCGTTCAATACTTATAAGGCGCTGGAAAAGCTCCCTAAGGATATTATTATCGCGGACTGGCATTATGATCGTGATCCCCGTTATGTTCCCAGTGAGGATTATCCTTCAGTTACCCGGATTAAAAATGCGGGGCTGGAAGTGCTTGGATATTGTGCCTGGTACCGGCCCGCGAACAGTTATTGCTTCAGTAAATGCGCGTTGAAAAACGATTTGCCCGGTTTGATCGTGACAACCTGGGGGCCGCTCACATTGAAGATCCCCAAAGCCGGCGGCGACACCATGCAGCGGCTGAAATATAACCCTGAAGCTCTCAAGGGAATCGAACGCGCCGCCGAATATTTCTGGAGCGTGGGTCGGCCCGGTCTTGCCGTTACTGATGAGATGGCCAATGACTTTTTCTGGCGGGAACTCGATTATATGATCAAGGATCCGGGTGAAGAAATTTAAAAGATTATAGCAAATATTCATGTATGGAAAGGAGCGAAAGATGAAAAGTATCGAAAACAGAAATACAAAGAACGGAAAAAGATCGACTTCATTTACGATTAAAGGGCGTGTTATTGCTGCAGTATTTTTTAGCCTGATATATTCCTCATTTTCCTCGGATTCGTTGTTGGAATATGACGGCGGCTCGGATTCGGCAATTGAATGGGCGCTTTCCCAGTGGATAGAGCCTCCGGCGGCGAAAGAATTATGTTTGAAAGTTTCTTGTGTCGTTCTGCGGGAAGCCCCTAAAAGTTTTCTCTTAATTGACGGCTGGTGTTTCGATGAAAATAAAAAATCTGTCGGCGGCTTTGTAAAGGGCAAGGCAACAATAACCGATTCTGATGGGAAATGGCGGAATATTGAACAAAAAATTATGCTGCCGAATAAAACCGCCAGGCTTAAGCTATGCATAACAGGCAAAGGAGCAGGCAAATTCAGGGTCTCTTATGTTTTTCTCGGTGAAAACCCGGAAGGCAAAAACCTTATCGCCAACCCGACCTTTTCTCTCCGGAAAAATGAAAGCATTCCTGAAAACTGGAATTTTACAAGGGCCAGAAAAAACAGTATAACCTGGGTGAAGGAAACAGCGGGAAAAGCAAATATCCCGCTTTTGCGCCTGCGGAAATGCGTCGAGCCGCCGCGCATTGACGGTAATCTCAACGATAAGTGCTGGCAAAACGCAAGTCAATTAAAGGACTTTGTTTTGCTGAACGGAGCTTTTGCAAAAGAAAAAACAGAAGCCTGCTTAAGCTATGATGAGCGGAATATTTATTTTGCAATAGTATGTCATGAGTCGGAGATGAAGAAACTTGTCCTCAAAAATAAAAACATATGGGAAAATGACTGTATCGAACTTTTTCTTTCTCCTGACCGGAACAACTCTGAATATTTTCACATAATGCTTGATGCGAACGGCAGAATTTCCGAAATGAAACGGTTTACGAGAGGCGCCGTCAGGAAAAGAAATCAAACGCTGGGAAGCAGGGCGAAAGTCGTAAAACATCCTGGCTTCTGGGTCTTGGAAGCCGCGATACCGGTTGCCGAAGTCGTTAAATCCAGTCAGGGCGTCAAGCGTGGAGATTCTTGGCGGATTAACATATGCCGTCAGGAACAGCCGCATGATGAAAAAAGTTCATGGGCTCCCGTCAAGGGTTATTTCCACATGCCGGAATATTTTGG
This sequence comes from Victivallaceae bacterium, assembly GCA_041668685.1. Lineage (GTDB taxonomy): Bacteria > Verrucomicrobiota > Lentisphaeria > Victivallales > Victivallaceae > JAHOYW01. The sequence continues at coordinate 6,534 of JBAYCO010000100.1, forward strand.
GAAGCTGGTTTTCGGTGGAAATAAGCTGCCGGCGATAAAGGCGGATATTCCTTATCTGGTGACTGATGGTAAAAATACTATCAGTATCACGCTTAAAAATCCTGGTTTGGAACGGGTTAAAACCGTTTGCTCAATGAAGATATTAAACGCAAATAACAACCGTACTGTTTTAACAAAAAGTAAAATTTCCGAACTCGCTTCGCGTCAGGAGAAAAAAGATTCGTTGAAATTTGGTTTCGGCTCGTCCCCGACGGCGGACAAAAATAATTACCTGCTGATCTTAACTTTAACTGACGTAACGCATGGAAATATTCTGTACCGTTCGCAGCCTCTGCCGTTCAGCATTTACAGCGCCGGGAAAAAAATTACCGCTCTGGAAAAGCTGCTTGGGAAAGTTTCCAAATTAGCGTCGGAATTGCCGAAAAATAAAATTCAGGCAAAATATCTCCGTGAAGCCGAAGCGCTGAACGGACAGCTCAAGTTGTTGAAGGAATCCGTCGGCGCTTCTCCCGAAAACCGGGACGGCAGGGAAACGGCCGCACAGTTCAACAGTCTTGAGGCCAGGCTTTTTACCGTATATCGGGAACTTGAAGGCTATGCGCAATTCAAGGAATGCTCTGGAGGCAGAGAACTTGCCTTTATAGCCGGGACGGCGGATTCGCTGGAAAAGATAACCGACAGCACCGTTAATAAAATTAAAATATCCAAACGTATTGATATTTCCGCGGCCCGAAATGAGTATGAAAGCTTCCAGTTAATGATTATTCCCGTGCAGAAGAAAATTAAGCAGGTTTCATTTTCAATAAGCGATTTGAAACAGGCGGACGGGAATGCGGTCATCAACAAAAACAGGGTTGCGATCAAGAAAATAGAATTCGTCAAAACCGAAAATTCTTCCTACAAGCCGGACTACAAAGGCCTTTGTCCCGATATTCTGCTCCCGGTAAAAACTGTTTCCGTTCTCAATGAAAAGAGATCCTGGCATCCTTACTGGATAACGCTTCATGTGCCGCCGGATGCGGTTCCCGGAAATTATCGCGGCCGGATTAACATAAGCGGTAACGGGTGCGAACTTGCGGTCGAACTTAATCTGAAAGTATGGGATTTCAAAATAAGCGGCGCGCCGCATTTGAAAACTGCGTTCAACCTGACTCCTTCATGGCTTTCTAATTTTTATTGCGGGAGTAGTAAATATAGAAAGTACGATTTTCTTGAGGCATACAAGAACTTCGCGACAACTTTACAAAACTATTATATCCAGACTCACTACAGCGGAATCTGGTATTCGCCGCTTGAGGTGTTATATAACGGTATTCCGAAACACTATCTGACCAAAAATAAAAACGGGACTTTTGATTTTTCGGAGGTTATTGAATGTTTGAAATGTTTTAAAAAGGCTGGAATGAACTGTTTTGCCACCGCGGCGTTTCCCCGGAAAATAAAATCGAAAACTTTTCCTGAGACGTTCAAACGCGATATGCTGGATTATTTAACCCGCTATAAAAAGGCGCTTAAGGAAAATGATCTTTTACAGTACGGCTATTTTTATCTCAGTGACGAACCTGAACCCCAAACTTATGAGGCAATAAAGGATATAAGTATAAACGTATGCGCCAAAGCATGCCCGGCGATGAAAAAAATGATAGTCATAGATAGAAGAGCGCTGGATTCAATAAAATACCTGGCTGATTTTGTCGATATATGGGTTGTGCATATGGATATTTTCAACAGTAATTTTTCGAAATTGCAGAAAGCGGGGAAAGAATTATGGTTTTATATGTGCAATACTGAACATCCGTATCCGGCTTTATATATCGACTATCCTTCCGTGGATTACCGGGTCATACCATGGATATGCTGGAAATACGACGCCAAAGGTTTTCTTTATTGGGGCGGGAATGGCTGGCACCGTTGCGGAAATTCCGCGAAAAAGATGAAAGGCGATTATCCCGGCCTGAACTGGAACACCGCCTGCAACTTAAAAAACGGAGGGTCATATATCATATACCCCGGTTTTGATGCGAACCGCAAACCGATACCGCTTGTTTCGTTGAGAATGGAGGTTTTCAGGGACGGCATGGAGGATTATGAATATCTGTACATATTGAAACAGAGATTGGATAAACTCAAAAAAATGAACAGCAAAGCACATGCGGATTTAATTTCCGATACGGAGAAATTATTAAAACTGCCTTCCGGCTTTGTAAAGGCCGCTAATCATTATACAAAGACTCCCGCCGACTTTTATGAGATACGGGAAAAAATAGCGGCGCAGATCATAAAGATCAGCAAAATTACCGGGCCGTGAACAAAAAAACTTTCCCCTGAACCGACGTAGCCGGAGCCTGGGAAACCCGACAAACTCAAAGGTTTTGAATCGTTTCCTTGATCGCCTTGACGTGAGCCGGGGTCGTGCCGCAGCAACCGCCGATGATATTGGCTCCGGCCGCGATTAACAAAGGAGTCATTCCGGCCATATCTTCGGGAGAATCCGGGAAAACATCCGTACCGTTCACGTTTTCAGGCATTCCGGCGTTGGCATGGACGAGAATCGGAATATCCGCGTTTGCCGCCCTGATTTCTTTTACGATCTCGATCATGCGCTCCATGCCGTTGCCGCAGTTTGTGCCGATAATATCCGCACCGGCGGGAACCAGGGCCGCGACCATATCGGCGGGAGAAACGCCCATCATCGTACGGTATTCGCCGTTTATGGTCCTTTCGAAAGAAAAAGTGCAGATAACTTCGAGTTCGGTGTTCTCCTTTACCGCTTTTACTGCGCATACGGCTTCGTCTATATCGGACATCGTTTCAATGCACGCGGCATCCGCGCCGCCGGCGGCAAGAGCCAAGGCCTGTTCTTTAAACGCATTATAAAGGTTTTCGGATGTAACGTCACCCATAAGCAGCATTTTTCCGGTGGGGCCAATGGAGGCGATCACATATTTTTCCGGCCCGGCCGCCTCGCGGGAAATGGAAGCCGCTGCCCGGTTCAGTTCGGCTGCGCGCTCCTGAAGCCCGTAATGTTCAAGCTTGAACGAGGTTCCGCCGAAACTGTTGGTTTCGATCATATCCGCGCCGGCGTCAATATAGCTCTCGGCGATTTCCCGAACTGCTGCGCGGTGTTCGACGCACCATAATTCCGGGCATTCCCCCGGCTGCATGCCTTTCCGCTGCAAAAACGTTCCCCAGGCGCCGTCCGAAACCAGGGTTGTTCCGCTTGAAACTTTTTCAACTATTGATTTTCTACTCATACTAATGCAGTCCTCCGTGTTTGGCCAATTCAACTAGCATAATGTTTCATGATGTTTTTAGTAGTTGCTATGTTAAATAAATAATGTTTATACATTGAAAATAAAGTCTACTCCCATAATATTTTGGAATTAACCACAAAACCAA
>JBAYCO010000101.1:0-9922 GCA_041668685.1 Victivallaceae bacterium
CGGAAAACTTTTTCATGCTGAAACGCTTTGAATGGAAACTGTCTCAGTTATTCCGTTCCATCGGACAGAAAAAGCACGGTGAACCGCTGATTATGGACTGGACTAAAGTCGAGGGCTCAACCGGACGTTGCAAAGTCACTACGAGAAAATTCAAAAAGAATGATGGTGGTGATGGTGAAGGTAACAACATTGAATTCCTTGACCCGCCTGAACCTGATGCCAGCTTTAACCCTGATGAATTAGGGGGAGCTACAAATCGTTTGCAAGCTGATAATTGGTAATTTCTAAAGCTAAAGGTACAAAATGCAATTACGAAATTATCAAGAAGATGCTAAAGCGGCAGTTCTGGAAACTTGGGAAGTCGGCACGGATAAAACCTTGCTGGTTCTCCCAACCGGAACTGGTAAAACCATCGTTTTCGCAAAAATCATTGAGGATCGTGTCCGCGTTGGACATCGAGTATTAGTGCTGGCTCACCGCGAGGAACTGCTTAATCAGGCATCGGATAAGCTTTATAAAGCTACCGGATTATGTACGGCTCTTGAGAAAGCAGAACATTCCTGCAGAGACAGTTGGCTTAATGTCGTAGTTGGAAGTGTTCAAACTCTGCAAAATCAGAAACGGCTTGATACTTTCCCACAAGATTATTTTGATACTATTGTGGTCGACGAAGCGCATCATGCTATCTCAGATAGTTACCGTCGAGTATTAGACCATTTTGAAAGTGCAAAGGTACTTGGCGTAACTGCCACGGCAGATAGAGGCGACAAGCGTAACTTGGGTGAGTATTTTGAAACAATCGCTTACGAATACACGCTGGTCAGGGCAATCAAAGAGGGCTTTCTCGTGCCAATCAAGGCAAAGACGATCCCTTTGCAGATTGATCTGAAAGGCGTTAAGATTTCCGCAGGCGACTTTCAAGCCTCAGAGCTTGGCGCAACCCTTGAGCCGTATCTTGACCGGATTGCAGATGAAATGGTTATTAACTGCGCTGACAAGAAAACAGTTGTATTCCTGCCCCTTATTGCTACCAGTCAGAAGTTTTGCGCTATCCTGAACGCAAAAGGCTTAAGCGCGGTCGAAGTAAACGGCACAAGTCAAGACAGAACCGAGATACTTACCGACTTTAACGCTGGTAAATATCAAGTGCTTTGTAACTCAATGCTGTTAACTGAGGGCTGGGATGAACCAGCCGTTGATTGCATTGTGTGCCTGCGTCCTACAAAAGTAAGAGCGTTGTATGCTCAGATTGTCGGGCGTGGTACACGGCTTCACCCGGGCAAGGATCATTTGCTTTTGCTTGACTTCCTTTGGAATACGGATCGGCACGATTTGTGCCGTCCGGCTTCACTGGTCTGTGATAACGATGATATTTCGGCACGTGTTGCTGAAATATTGGCTGAGGAAACTCAAGGTAGTGCCGTAGACTTGCTTGACGGAGTAGATGGCGCCGAATCGGAAGCGACTGCTGAACGTGAAGAATCATTACGTAAGCTACTTGAGGAGCAACGCAGGAAAAAGAAACAACTTGTTGATGTTCTCCAATTTGAAATGTCGATTGATGACAAAGGCAAGGAATATCATCCTGATCCACACAACCTGAAAGAACAGGCTCCACCGAGTGCGGCACAACTGGCATTTATTGAAAAAGCCGGATTGAATCCCGATGCGGTAACCTGTCAGGGGCATGCTTCTCAGTTGATCGATACGATCCAGAAGCGGCGCGATGCCAACCTCGCAACTCCTAAACAAATCCGCTGTCTTGAACGTTACAATTTCAAAAACGTCGGTATGTGGACTTGGACGGAAGCTAATAAAATGGTCGGGCGTATTGCTGGCAATGCCTGGCATGTTCCACCAGCAATCGACCCTCACACTTATAAACCAAATCAATAACTTAATTCAAAAGGTACAAAAATGAAAGTTAAAGTTAAAACCAAAGAGTTGTTAGATGCTATCAGGCAATTAACTTCGATTGTAAGCGTCAAAAAAATGGCGACTATTCCTATCCTAAAGACGGTTAAGCTATGCGTGGTTGCCAGTAAATTACGTTTAACCACTGTTGATGAAGATGTTTCTCTCAGGGCAGAAAAAAGTATTGATGCCGAAAGCTCCGAAGATGGAGAAATAGGCGTTGATGCAAGGCTCCTGCAAAAGATAGCTTCTAAACTTCCCGACAAAGAGATTTCTTTATCAACTAACCCCGGTCTAAAACTTACGGCAGGGGCTAAATCCTTTGACATTTATTCTATAATGAATACAATTGATTTCCCCTCAGCAGAAAAATCTGCCGCGGTAAACAAGTTCTCCGTCAAACGGGAAGATTTCATCAGAGCTCTTAAATATACGACGCAAACAGTCAGTCTTGACGACACCCGTAGAGTTCTGCACGGCATCTTCGTTGAAAATGACAAGCGGGAAACAACGATTACCAGTACAAACGGCAAATGTCTGGTAACAACAAATCTCAAATCTACCAGCCCAAGCCAGTTCGCGTTTGTGCTTCCACTTAAAACAGCAACGCTGGCGTTGAAAATGTTCAAAAAAGGTTCTGAACACATTTCCTTTAAAGTCCTGAAAAATAACCGGATCGTGATGGTTTCTGATGACTGTCAAATCATCAGCAAAACGATAGACGGAACTTATCCGACTTATCGTCAGGTAATTCCCGATTCATACAAATATGAGGTATCGGTACCGTTAAAGGATTTCAGACAAAACATTGATATGATACTGAACCTTGCTGGTCAGTGCTCATACTTCCAGCTTGAGGCTGACGACAATAACCTGTACATGTCGATAAATACTAACAGTTTTGTATCTTCAAGCGTGAAATTTGGCTCCTCTATTCCTGTTGAATACCAGGGCGACATAGTCAGTACGAATCTAAATCCATATTTCATCATGCAGGCGATAAAGAATCTGAAAGTGGAAGAATTAAAGCTGCATTTCACAAGCGGTCTTTCTCCTGTCGGAATATCTGCTGATAATGGATTCACCTTTGTTATCATGCCAATGAGGGGCAGGTAATAAACCTTTCATACAGGAGAAAAATAAATGACTATCAGTAACAATCAACTCATAAAGCAGGTTCGAGCAGAGAATCAGGATTTCGAATTCTACCCAACTACCGCAGTTATAGCAAATGCTATTTACAAGCATTTGGATAACAGCAGTTCAATATTGGACATTGGGGCTGGGAACGGAAACTTTTTCCGGCTAATTGATGAAATAGATAAAAACCATGTGGCAAAAGATGAATACTATCACTGTCGCATGGGGAATAAGTATGCTATTGAGAAAAGTAAAATCTTGATTGATAACATGGATAAAGATGTTGCACTCATTGGGACGGACTTTCTCATACAGACACTTATTGATAAACAAGTTGATGTAGTATTCAGCAATCCACCATATTCTTTCGTTGATCCGTGGATAACTAAGATCATTCGCGAATCAAACTGCAAGCAGGCTTTTATTGTTATGCCCAAAGCTAAATGGGAAAAATCGGTTTTTATCAAACATGCTTTAGAAGTCAGAGAAGCAGACTGTAAATGTATTCTTGAATATGATTATCGGGAAAGCGAATTTCGCCCAGCAAGAACGGTTGTAGGTGTTTATAAGGTTGATTTCTGCAAGAAATATAAAAGGAAACCGCATATAGACCCATTCGATTTATGGTTTGATGAGAATTTCAAGATAGATGAGGCAAAAGAGCCTAATAACTATACTGCTCAAAAAGAACAGAAACAGGCAGAATTCAATAAAAGGATGGAGCTGGTAACTGGCCGTAATTTAATTGAAAGACTTGAGGCACTATACAATGAGGATTTATGTGTAATTCAGAATGCCTATAAGTCTATTTCCCAAATCCCTTTTGAACTTCTCAAAGAACTTGATGTAAATAAGGAAAGCATCAAGGAAGCTTTAAAATTGAAGCTTAAAAATACCAAAAATCTCTATTGGGATGAGTTATTCAAAAATCTTGATTCCATAACCAGTAGATTAACACATAAAAGCCGTCAAAGAATACAGGAGAAACTAACCAGCGCTACTAATGTAGACTTTTCCTCAGAGAATGCCTATGCGGTTGTTTGTTGGGTATTGAAAAACGCCAATTCTTACTTCGATAAACAATTAATTGCGGTCTATAAAGACCTTACCAGCGTAGATAATGTAACTCCCTATAAATCTAATCACAGATTCAGCACAGATGATTTCAGGTGGAATAGTCATGGTGAAGGAGTAGAAAAATACCGCCTTGATTACCGGATAATTATTGATTGTTATATTAGGCGTAATTATGACGGGAAGGCGTATTGGATATTTGGGAATTACGAATACGAAAGCTTACGGCAAAGGCTTAACGATATTTTTGTGATTGTGAATAATTTAGGCTTTAGCGTCCCCAACCCCATGTATGCTTTTGCAGATTCAACTTTCGGCAAAAAGATAAATATTTACGACAATGAAAGTAATGTTTTTGCTGAGGTTCGCGTTTATAAAAAAGGCACTATCCACTTTAAGTTCTGCAAAGAATTCATGAAAGCTTTTAATATCGAAGCTGGTCGCTTGCTTGGTTGGTTAAAATCACCACAAGAAGCCGCAAGAGAACTGGAAATAGAGCCTGAGGAATGTCTTAAATACTTCAAAAGCAATATATCTCTTGACCGTTCAAACATCAACCTGCTTACCGCGTAAAAGCTCAAAGGGGAAATCATGTTGTATCGAGAAATAGAAGTAATTGAGCAAGTTAAAGATAAAGGAGATCGTGTAAGGCTGATTTTACTATTTATCCGTCAGTACAGCGAATATCTAAACAAACTTAACAATACAGGTTTGCAATGGGGTGCTGACGGTGAAGAAATCGGAGCCAATCAAGAAGCTGTCAAGTGTCAAAAACACATAAACGTTCTCGAAGATATGATCTTAAAGGAATGCGGAGTAGTGAAATGAAAGACAAATGTCCTGAGCCAGTTTTAATGCCGGATGGCACTATATCCTTAGATGCTTGTATTAGGTATTTTAACCACAAGTACGGTTTTGATAAGGATACACCGCGTGAACTGGAAGTCGCGAAACTTTGGGGATTTAAAGCCGAAGATTTCGACGAAAATGCAGAAGCTTACATTGATAGATACAGGTTCAAACGCGAAACTGTCGAAATCCCTAAAATCAAAGGTACGTATTCATCTTGCAAGGTTTATTTAGCGCAAGCTCCAAATGGATATTGGGCTGTTTATTTTAGTATTAAACTGGCTCGTGAGGGACGTGGAGCTAAACCTAGTATTTTCAATCGCACACAGTACCCTGATAGGCAAAGTGCTCTTGATGCAGAGCTTTCCTGTGTAATCAAATACTGTGAAAAATCACAAGACCCGCACGCCAAAAAGATGTTGAAAATTCTGACTGATTTTAAGGCCAGTCAAAATGCAATGGAACACCCTGATTTATTCTAAGCCATCATCAAAGGAACAATTATGAACTTACCAAATAAAAAATATCAAATCATTTATGCCGATCCGCCGTGGAATGAATGCGGCGGTGAAAAAATAAAACGAGGCGCAGACCGTCATTATCAACTTATGAAAACTAAAGATATTTGCGCTTTGCCTATTCAGCAAATTAGTGATGACAATTGTCATCTTTATTTGTGGACTACCAATAATTTCCTGCCGGACGCATTAAAAGTGATCGAGGCATGGGGCTTTAAGTATAAAACGGTAATCACATGGAAAAAAGATAAAATTGGCCTTGGTCAATATTTCAGGGGAATGTCTGAACATTGCCTATTTGCAGTTAAAGGCATGATTCCTTATAAGCTCGTGGACGGCAAACGCCAACAGGGGGTTACTTGTTTTGATTCCCCCAGGCGCGAACATTCTCAAAAACCGCCAACCATGCGTGAATTTATCGAAAAAGTTTCAGACCGAGACGGCTTCAATAAAATAGAACTTTTTGCTCGTGAACGTGTATCCGGCTGGGATGCGTGGGGCAATGAAATCTAATAACAAGGAGAACATAAACCAATGAGTAGAATAGATAAAGAAGTCCAAGCTGCGGAAATGGGAGTTGGTGAACATCTTGTTCATAATAGCCTGTATGAAACTGAAACGAATTTAACAAAAGAGGACTTTATCTTAAAGGTTTTATCAGTAAAACAGCCTTGGGCGTGGCTGATATTTCACGGCAAAGACATTGAAAACCGGACGTGGAAAACGGATTATCGGGGAAAGCTGTTTATCCATGTACCACAGAAATTCGATTATTTCGCTGTTGATTGGCTTTATGAGCAGGAAATGGATAATTACTTGAAGCAGGTCGCAGATCATTTCATGTATCGCTCCAAGTGGAAAAATGGTAGGGAAGTCTGTTATGATGCGGAATTCGACAGCGGTTTAATTATCGGTTCTGTGGACTTAGTCGACTGCGTTCAAAACCATTCCAGCCCGTGGGCTCAAAATGATTGCTGGCATTGGGTTCTTGAAAATCCCGTCTTGCTGAATAAGCCGATCCCCTGCAAAGGACAGTTAAGGCTGTTTAATTTTGAACTTCCAAGAATGCTGACCGCATCAGATTTTAAACAAAAAAATATAACAAAAGGAGAATGAATCATGATTCCAGTTGATTTCAAAGAAAGAAATAGGACACTCGTAAAACCAGACAGCATGACTGATGAAGAATGTATCAGCCTGCCAGTATTCACTAACGGACAAGTATGCGTAAGTTGCTGGGAAATGTCCGAAGAAGAAAAACAGGAACTCCTGAAAACCGGAAAAGTGTGGTTAAGCGTTTGGTCAGGTGCTACTCAACCGCCCGTATGCGTTACCGCGAAAAATCCAATCACGAATGAAGCAAACGAGGAGCAATCATGAGACGATTATATCTACTTTGCGTTTTGCTGATCTGCATGCTGTTCGTCGGCTTTAAGGACGTTCAGAACGTGGTTGTAAAACGCGTTTATGACGGTGATACCTTTTTCGTCGACATCGTGAATTATCCCGATTTGGTCGGTAAAGACATTGCTGTACGCATTTACGGGATAGACACCGCTGAAATGCGCGGTGGTACGCCCGAAATAAAAGCCAAAGCAAAGCTTGCCAAAGAGTATCTCAAAATGATATTGCGGAATGCCAAAAACATCGAGCTCAGGAATGTCAAGCGAGGTAAATATTTCCGCATAGTCGCAGATGTTTACGCGGACGGCAATAATGTAGCAGAAATGATGTTAAAAGCTGGTATGGCAGTGCGCTATTACGGCGGTAAAAAAGGTGAAGTCAAATGATGAAAGCGCATGAAATTGTCAAACAAAAACTAAAAGAGGGAATGGTTCAGGGTGAAATGCACTTATGCCTGCGTGATGTCGGGCGTTTAGCTGGTGGCTATGCGGCAGGCGGTGCTATTTCTCAAGCTGAAATGCTGGAATTGGAAAGCCTTGCCGTGAGCCTTTCGCTCAATAACAAAGAGGGCGCAAAGAAGTGGCAACAAGCCGTTGAATACGGGCGCAAGCAGCCTGTCGTTTGGGAAGATAATTATGTTCCTGATGTTGCCGGACATCTTGACTGGAATGACACGATAAAGGTCGATTCTCTGAAAGTTATTAAAGAAGAATGGCTCGAAGAAAAGGAACTTCCCCCTGCTCCCATGAACTGGAACGGGATTAATGATCTCACCAAGTATCTGCAAACTGTATTTCAGGCAGACGAACACGTCTGTATTGTTGCCGATGCGTACCAAGTCGAACAAGATGACGGTAGTTATAAATGGATGCCGAAACGCGGAGCATCAAAACGGACTGCCGGGGAATTGATCGAGGAACTGTCCAAGGCTAAAGAGCTTGGTGAAGTAATCGGCGACTGGCCTGAGGAATGCGGTGCGTGGATTCGTTTTAATCCTATGGACGGCAAGGGTTCTTTTGACAAGAACGTTTCTGAGTATCGTTATGCGCTCGTTGAATCGGACGTTATCAGCATTGAACGTCAGTACACGATTATCAAAGAGCTGGAACTTCCAGTAGTCGCGTTAGTTCATTCCGCTGGAAAGTCTTTACATGCAATCGTAAAAATAGAGGCTGCCGATTATAAGGAATATCAAAAACGTGTCGATTTCCTTTACGATGTCTGCAAGCGTAACGGCTTGGTTATCGACAGACAGAACCGCAATCCATCACGGCTCTCGCGTTTGCCCGGTGCTACTCGCAACGGCAAGCAACAGCGTCTTGTAGATACCAACATCGGGCAGGATTCATGGAAAAGCTGGGAAGACTGGATCGCCGCATTAAATGACGATTTGCCGGACGTGGAAAACTCCGAGGAGTTCGTAAAGAATCCCCCTGATTTAGCTGACAATCTGATCGAGGGCGTTTTGCGCCAAGGTCATAAAATGCTGATGGCGGGACCATCAAAGGCTGGAAAAAGCTTTATGCTCCTTGAATTGGCGGTCGCAATCGCAGAGGGTGATAAATGGTTAGGCTGGCAATGTACGCAAGGGCGCGTCCTTTACGTAAACTTGGAACTTGACCGGGCAAGCTGTTATCACCGTTTAGCGGACGTTTATACGGCTATGGACTTGAGTATGCAGAACGCCAATTTAATCGACATGTGGCACTTGCGCGGTCAATCAATGGCAATGGATAAACTTGCTCCTAAGCTAATCCGGCGTGCTATCAAAAAGAACTATATTGCGATCATTATCGACCCGATCTACAAGGTTATTACTGGTGATGAAAACTCAGCCGATCAAATGGCGAAATTCTGCAACCAGTTTGATAAGGTCTGTTATGAATTGAAAGCATCAGTTATCTACTGTCATCATCATTCCAAAGGTCAGCAGGGGCAGAAGTCCGCGCATGACCGCGCCAGCGGTTCCGGCGTTTTCGCTCGTGATCCTGATGCTCTGCTCGATATGATACAGCTTGATATTACCGAAGCGAAACGCAAGCAGATCATTAATGTCCGCGAATGCGAGGTTATGAGAAGCGCGTTCAGCAAGGCAAGACCAAACTGGATGGATGATTGCGATGAAGATACTATCACCAACGGCAGACAGCTTGCGGAATGGGCTGAAAAGAACGGCTTAGGCGATGTCATGCGGTCAGTTCGTCCACAGGCAAGGAAAGACGCGGAAAAGCTCTCAGCATGGCGTATAGGCGGTATTCTGCGTGAATTTGCGTCATTCAAGCCAGTAAACTGTTTTTTCAATTATCCGATACACCCTGTAGACATGAATGATGAATTAACGGATTGTCTGGCGATTGGAGAACCGCCCCCGAAAATAAGCCGTAAAGAAGCCGTCGCAAACAAAAAGAAGTTGCTCAGTGACGAAACTTTCAAAGCCTATAACACCTTAAACGTGTCTGATGAACCAGTCACGGTAAAGGACATGGCTGAATATCTTGGCATCAGCAATCAGGCAATGCGGGATCGGATAAAAAATAGTGGAAAATTGGCTTATAAAAAAGGCACTGTCTACATGACGCAAGGAACTAATCAAACAAATAACACCAACTAATGGAGAAAGAGAAAATGACAAGATGGACATTATATAAAAAGGTAACGTTTAATGAAAAACTTGACAAAAATGCTGTATGGGAAAGTTACCTGGTCAGTATCCGAGATGGGAAAAGATTCCACATATCTTACAATCGCAAAGAAGAACGATTTGCAGAAAATTCATACTATACGCAATTCATGAAAACAATGTATGCGCAAGACGTTTGCCAGTTAATCAAAAATGGAATATGAGGAATACAAAATGAAAAATATTGAATTTTTTCACTCGTGTGTTATTCCGAAAACCACCGCTCAACAGCGTCGGCAGAACAAAAAAGGCGGTTACAAGGGCGTTTCTCTCAAGAAAGCCACGGCATTTTGGCAGGCGGTAATGGAACTCTACGCTCCTGAAAAGCCTCTTACTGGTGGAA
>JBAYCO010000102.1:0-9899 GCA_041668685.1 Victivallaceae bacterium
AAAGAAAAACAAGAAAATTACAAGAACACTGAAAAATACCGGAAGAAGACCGGAAGAAAACTGTATCGGCTCCGGCAGAACTAAATGCTCAAATTCCGGCAAGAATTAATGCGCGTTCACAATCGTTAAACTAGAAGCGAAAAAAATGCATAATAACCGACAAAATATTACGATAAAAGACATTGCCAAATATGTATCGGTCAGCGCAACGACAGTATCTAGCGTTTTGAATAATGGTAAAATTATCGTTGGTCCCGAAACCAAAAAGAAAATTATAGATGCAGTAAAAGAACTCGGTTATCGTCCTTCAAGAAAAGCTAAACAACTGCGAATGCAAAAGAATCATGTTATAGCATTTCAGATTGATTCGCGAATTTCTGAAGCAGAAACTTGGCGCCCAACAGTACTTTTGAGTCTTTTGCAATTACAGGGAGTATGTTCATACGCATACACTAATGGATATAGTGTGAACCTGATAGTTCCCCAAAAAGATAATGATCTTCAGGAAATTGAGTCTCAAATTATCAGCGAGAATTCAATTGATGGTCTCATTCTTACCGGCTGGCGCGATTTATCCGAAACCGAAATCCGGCAACTTTTGGCAAAACTGGATAAATGTAATGTTCCTGTAGTTTCATTAGACTATAAGATTTATGAACTGGGATATCCATCCGTTTCGGTAAACTTAAGAACAGGAATAAAAAAAGCCTGCCAGAGAATATGGGAACTGGGCCATCGGAATGTTTGTTATATTGGCGGGAAAAAAAATGTAAACCCTCAACAATTCCCACAGCGTTTCAATATAATATCCGATGAACTCGCGGAATGGGGCGTAAGGCTGTTTCATGACAAAGAAAAAGATGTTTATTCTGAAATAGACGCATATCGTAAAACGACTGAAATATTAACCCCTAACCATGAACGTCCTACATGTATTATTTATCACGGAGATCATTTGGCTATGGCTGGAATAAAAGCGATAATTGATTTAAAACTGCGGGTTCCAGATAATATTTCAGTGATCGGCATTGATAATGCCCCCTATAGCGCAAGTTCTCCAGTTCCGTTAGCGACCATTGACCAGAAACATTTTCAACAGGGAGTTATATTGGCAAAGCAATTACTGGACAAGATCGAGAATCCCCAAACCCCGATTCCGTCCATTTCCGTAATAGAAAGCGAATTCATTGAACGGGAATCTTTAGGCCCGATCGTGAAATAAAGATATTAAAATACTAATTTTTAGCGCATTATAAGTAAAAATTAACCCGGAAGGAGATGCTAAAATGAAAATGCAGCAAACAAGATTGAAATCTTTGAAGAAAGAAATTTTTACGCTCATTGAACTCTTGGTCGTGATTGCTATCATAGCGATCCTGGCCAGTATGTTACTTCCGGCGCTTAACAAGGCCAGGGAGAAAGCCAAACAAAGTCGCTGTACCAGCAATTTAAAACAAATCGGCCTTGCTTTTGTGGCATACTGCAATGACTATGATGACTGGCTGCCAAGATGCACTAATGGCAGTTCCGGAAGCGAAAAGTGGACACGTGTTGAAAGTATTCCTGGTTATTGCGGGATCAAATCCAACCCACGGATAGGCACTACCGGGCTTGTTACTTTATGTCCGGCGGGGCAAGAAATATATTATAACGGAATGACTACAAACTATGTAATGAACTACTCTATTAATAACGGAAGTTATATTACAAAATTAAACTCAATCCGAAATCCGTCGCAAAAATTATTAGTTTGCGATAGTAGCGGCACCGCTACTATTACGGGTACTTCCGCAAGTCCTGCTTATTATGTAAGATATTATCATAATGGTTTTGCAAATATATTGTATTGCGATTTTCACGTAGACCAAGGGAACGAAACAAAAATTCTGATGCTTTTGACAGAATAAAATCGCTGGGAATATAAATTAATGATGAATTTTCAGATTAATAGATATATAAGTAATTAATAAAAATATAGCATAGCTCCAGATTTTGCAAAAATTACGGTCAGCTAGCCATATTAACCAGCCGTTTGCGGATATTTTCTGCCTTTTTAATGTGACAACAAAAAATGAAAGCAAGCTTTTTAATCAAGGGACAAGATAATGAATACTATTAAAAATCTACAGAAAAAGCTGCAATACGATTCTTACCATTTGAGACATGAAATGGAACGCTTTTCAGCGCAGATAAAATTTGCTGAAAGCCTGAAGAAGCTATATCCCAAAGAAGCTTCACAATGGGACGCAATCATCGGCAGCGCCTTGAAATGCGTGAGCGAACTACCGGAATTGGGTAGCCGTAAGCCGTTGAAAGATGCAATCCGCAAAGCAGAAAACATTATGACGCCTATTGCGAAGTTTGCTAAAAAATACGCCATATATTGCGTTGGACATGCCCATATTGATATGAATTGGAAATGGTCATGGCCGGAAACCGTCGCCATAACAAACGATACTTTTTCCACGGTATTAAAGCTTATGGACGAATATCCTGATTTTGTTTTTTCACAAAGTCAGGCGAGTATTTACGAAATTATTGAAAAATATAACCCGGAAATGTTACAGAAGATCAGGGAACGCGTTAGAGAAAAACGCTGGGAAGTTACCGCCAGCCATTGGGTGGAAAGCGACAAGAACATGGTTTGCGGAGAAGCATTAAGCAGACACCTGCTTTATACGAGAAATTATATCAGAGAACTATTTCAACTCACGCCGGAAGATGTAGTAATTGATTGGGCTCCGGATACTTTCGGACATGCTGCCACCGTTCCGTCTTACCTTGCTCATGGCGGGATAAAATATTGTTATTTACATCGTCCCGGAAATTTAGGAGCCAGACGACCGGGAATGTTTTTTTGGCAAGGACCAGATGGGGCAAAGATACTCGTCAGAAATGATATGATTCATGGCTATCACGGTAGAGTCGATTCGAAAATTGCAAATAACCTGATTGACTTTATTAATGAGAACGGAGGGTTCTCCCATATGTTTGTTTACGGCGTAGGAGACCACGGGGGCGGTCCGACGCGTCGTGATTTGAATCAAATTTTAGATATGGCGACATGGCCTGTATTTCCCCAAATTAAATTCGCCACGGCACGTTCTTTCTTTGAAGCCTTTGAAAACGAATCCGTCGATCTTCCTATTCTTGATGGAGAACTGAATGTGGAATTTACAGGATGCTATACTACGCAATCGTTAATAAAAAAAGCTAACCGCTATAGTGAGAATCGTCTTGCCGATGCCGAATTTGCCGCATTGACAGCGTGGAAAATTCTGAAACAGGCTTATCCGACCGCAACCCTCGAAAAAAACTGGAAAAAATGTCTTTTTAACCATTTTCATGATATTTTGCCTGGTTCATGTGTGAGAGATGCCAGACATTATACAATGGGACTTTTTCAGGAGATTATGGCAAATACCAGCATGATGGAAACCCAGGCGTTGCGAAAACTGGCTTCGGCAATAGACACTTCAAAAATCGGAATCTTGGAAGACCTCAATGTTGTTCCTTCAACATTTTATAAAGATGCTTTCGGCGCCGGAGGAGGTATTGGAGCCAGCAATGGGAACTTAAGCTGTGCCGAACAAAGCTTTGGCTTGGGAAACCGTCCTTTTGTGATTTTCAATCCTACCGCATCAGAAAGGGCAGAAGTAATTGAAGTGACAATATGGGACAATACCGTTCCGGAAGAGTCTAAACTTCTGAATAACAAAGTTTTTGCGGTAAAAACTCCTGAAGATAAATTGACCATGACGCAATTCATTTCCGAAGGAATTGCCGGGAAGCACCATTATATAAAACTCGCTTTCCCGGTAAAGCTCAACGGATTTTCATATGCTTTATATACAATAATTGAAACCGAGGTTTTTGATTGCAAATCAAGTTTAAAACTCCTGCAGTCTCCACATCATCATTGCAAATATGCCTCACATGAACGTGCAGCAATATTTGGATGCGAAAACGAGTTTGTTATTCTTGAAATTAATCCTGTAACCGGAGGAATCTTACGTTTGCGGGACAAAAAATCCGGACAGGACATAATTAGTCCGGAAAATCAAGCTTCAATGCTTGATTACACGCTAGAAAGACCTCGCCCAATGTCGAGTTGGTTGATTGATTTTAGTGCTAAGAAAGAACCTCTGACTATTAAATCTATTTCGTATGTGACAACCGGGCCACATAAAATTGCGATAAAGGTGGACGCAGAAATTAACAGTTCAAAAATTTCCGTCATATATGAAATGGAAGAGAATACTCCACTCATAACCATCAACATCAAAGGAATCTGGTTAGAGGTAGGAAATGAGAATATCGGTTGTCCGTCGCTTCGCATGCCATTTCCTCTGAATTTGGAGTCTCCAAAAGCTTTTTATGAAATACCTTTCGGTTCAATTGAGCGTGATTTGAACAATGACGAGGAGGTCCCGGCTTTACAATGGGCAAAAGTTACCGGAAATAAAAATCAGAAAACGATTGGCTGCCTGCTCCTGAATGATTGCAAGTACGGCCATGCGCTTGATGACAATATTCTGCGCATTTCATTAATTCGCAGTGCATACAATCCAGACCCGACTCCGGAAGTTGGGGAACACGAGATTAATCTTGCGATTCTGCCGTTTTCAGGAAATTTATCCAACGCAAAATGCACTGAATTAGGTCAACGCTTCAACCGAAAATTAAAAGCCATTGGGACTTCTGTCCATAAAGGAGATTTGCCGACGAAGGAACAATTAATCAAGATTTCCGGAGCAAATGTTGTTGTATCAGGTCTAAAAAAAGCGGAAAATGAAAACGCCGTAATTTTGCGCCTTTATGAAATGGAAGGCAAAACGGCAAAGATTGATATTACCTTCAGCAAAATTTTCGGGATTCCAAGACATGCCGTAATTGTTGACTTCATGGAACGTGAACTCAAAAGTGCCCCCCAGGTGAACATTAAATCAAACGGAGTCGTGATCGATATCGCCGCCAACAGCATTTTTTCGCTCATGATTTACTTTGCATGAATGAACTGTATTAATATAGATAAGGAAGATACAGCTAAATGAAAAGATCGGAATTGAATAAATTAATTCGGAATGCGATTGATTTTATTGAAAAGATGAATTTCAAGTTGCCGCCTTTTGCCTATTGGAATCCTGAGAATTGGCAGACCAAGGGAAAGGAATATAATGAAATTCGTGAAAACGGACTGGGTTGGGACATTACAGATTTCGGTAGTGGAGATTTTTACAAGCAGGGGCTTTTGCTTTTTACCCTCAGAAATGGGAACGTTAAAGATGGGAGATATATTAAATCATATGCCGAGAAGATAATGATCGTCGAAGAGGAACAAGTTACGCCTTTTCATTTTCATTGGCACAAGATGGAAGATATTATAAATCGTGGAGGCGGAAACCTGCTTATCCAGCTCTTTAATTCAGACTCTGAAGGAAAATTTGCAAACTCCGTTGTAGAAGTCTCTGTTGATGGTAAAATCTGTAGAGTTTCACCAGGAGATATAATAAAATTGATGCCGGGAGAAAGTATTGCACTTTCGCCTGGTTTATATCATAAATTCTGGGCTGAAAAAAACTTCGGGAAAATTCTTTTGGGAGAGGTGTCAAAAGTTAATGATGACTACAGCGATAATCGCTTTTACGAGTCAAACGGCAGATTCCCTCAAATCGAAGAAGACGAGTTGCCAAACTATCTTTTATGTAATGAATACTCACTAACCATAAAAGATATTATGAAAAAAAATGACTCTTCGTCATTTTGTGAAAAACATCCAGTTTTAATCCGACCGGAATCCTGACTAAAAAGAGTATGTAATATGCAAAAACATTATTCTCAAATCAATGGAACCCGCTTTTCAACGCCAAAAGCTTACGCGTGGATTTTCGCATTATTTCTACTGGCGCCAGTCCTTTGTTGCGCGGGCAAGAGTGGCTGTGAAAGTAATTTTTTTCAAGAGTATGTCATATACAAAACACTGACACCTGTGAAAATAGATGGGAAACTGGATGAACAGGTCTGGCGTAATGCGATGCCGTCGCCGGTTTTCGCCGAACTTGAAACCGGTCTGCCGGCACGTTATCCGGTAAAGGCGCGCATGTTATGGGATGATCAGTATCTCTATATCGCTTTTGAAGTGGATGACCCTAACGTATGGGCTAAAAAAATCATCCGGGATGTTCCTATGGCCGGAGGCAGCACCGCCAAAGTAACGATGTTGAAAGCTCCCCGCGGTAAACCGCTTCCGGGAACTTATAAAGAAAACTTTGTTAAAGTATATTTTGATCCGGACCGAGATGGAAGAAATTATACCGAGTTTCACGTTACCCCCATAAATACAGTTTGTGACAAATGGCAGGAAACGCCATGGCAGGCTTCAGTTTGTCGAAGATTGGGAATAAAATACCCTGGAACAGCTAAAATACATGTGGATTGGGATTGTCCCGGTCTTCGTACCGCAGTTGCGATAAACGGCTCTCTTAATGACCCTTATGATATTGATGAAGGGTGGACCGTGGAAATGGCAATTCCTTTCAATTCTCTGAAAATATTATCTAATTCCGCTTGTTTTCCTCCCCGGCCGGGTGATCTTTGGCGGTTTCACCTGGGCCGGCGTTATGTCGCAAAACCTGGAGCAAAAGCCACTTATTGGGGGTGGCCGGTACTGGGGCAGTTAGACTGTCACAATGTTGACCGCTGGGCTTATGCCTCTTTTGCCGAAGCTAAACCAGAAATGAGCAAAAGGATATCCGATTTACCCAAAAGTAAATTCACTTGGAGGGCGCTTTGGTCCAAAGAAAGAAAGGAAAAAGGGGATGCAATTAAATTAGTGGAATTGGCAAAAAAGATGAATTGCAATGTCCTGATAATTTCTACAAATGGATATGCTTTGTGGGATAAGACTTGTCGCATGAATAAACAATTATTGAGTCGCAAAAATAAAAAGAAACTAGAAGAAACAATTAAATTAGCTCACCAAGAAGGCATAAAAGCTTATGTCAGTATATTAAATCTGCATTGTTCCCGGGAATATGCGGAAAAACACCCCGAATTACTTCAAAAAGTAAGAGTGTGGGAAGATGACGCAGCCTGTATGCCCCGGGTCGATCCCGGACGCGTCAATGTCCATAGCGGACGTTGGTTGAATCCGGATGTTGGGCTTACTGACTATGAGAAAGAAATCATTCAAAAGATGCTTTCAGAATTGGACGTTGACGGTCTGGCATTGGACTTTGTGGGATATCGCAATTACTATGCAAGTTTCAGCACGTATTCCAATCGAAAACGTCAGGAGTTTGCCGACCTTCATCCAGAAATGACGGATATGGAAATCCTTACAGAATTTTCTGAAAATAGTTTAGTCAATTATGTCGAACAGGTTCGGCAGGCGGCGAAACAAGTAAAAAAAGATCTCAAGCTGGCAATTCATATCTACCCGGATTTTGATCTTAATCCTCTTTACGGTAATCGACTTCCGGTGGAATATTGTGGACAAACCATCGCCTGGTTTTATAAACCTTTCTGGACGTTCGATAAAATATATGACAAATGTATGATGTATAAAAATGCTGAAAAACAGCGGCAATACCAATATAATAAATTTGTCCCATTCATCGGCGTGTATTCCGGTGATAAACTAAAATCACCGGAACGTCTGCGCCGCGAAATCCGCATTGCCGGTCTGGCTGGAAATGGAACCATTATACTTGCGTTTGATGTTACATTTGCTAAACATCCTGATTTGGCCCGGGTTGTTGCAGAGGAGTTTAAACCAGAAAAATAGATGTCGGGCAAATTGCCCAAAAACAACTCAGTAAAACATAAAAACGTAGGTCAAGCTCTAAAAACAAAAGCCAAAAACAACGAGTAAATAGTAGTTAACTAATACAGGAGTACTGCCATGTTATTAAGTGGTAAAATCAGTTGTCTCGAAAAAAGTCAGAATTTTTTCGGAGGTAGAAATTTTTGCAAGCTAAATAAATACGATTTTAGAGGACGCAAAATGAAAAAATACGTTTTTGTAATTATGGGGGTTTTGTTTTCCCTTACACTTTTCGGCGCCGATACCGGAAAAGATAATCTGGTTAAGAATTGCAGTTTTGAAGAAAAAGGTAAAAATTCTTTACCTGCTTTTTGGAGCGCCAAAAAATGGGCGAAAAAACTTGGGGTGCAAGTTCAAACTGATGAAACGGCTGTTGATGGCAACTTTTCTTTGAAAATAATGATGCCTGAAAATGGCAAGTATCGAAGCGGAATATTTCAGAAGCTTTCAGCTATGGAAGCAGGAAAAGAATATGAAATATCCTGCTGGTACAAAGCCAATTGTGTGAGTACCATCCATATTGACATAGCCTCTGGCCCGGGGTGCCGCGCGCCTTACGTCCGCTATCCCTTTCTTGCCCAAGCCGATAATAAATGGCATCAGGTAAAAACTACTCTTCGAACTGATCCGGATCAGACCCGATTTTTTCTGGAGATTGCCTGTGAAGGCACATACAAGCAAGGAGATATTGTCTATTTTGATAAGATAAGCATTAAGGAAAAAACAGGGTTAGAAATAACCCGATTCACGGCTCCTCCGCTTATTAACGGTGTTGACGATGATGATTGTTGGAAAGCGGCAAGCCTGCTGAATTTATCTGCCGATGACGGAGGGTCTCTCCAGAATCCGACCGAGGTCAGGATCGGTTATGACGAAAATGCGCTTTATATTCTCTATAAATGTTATGAATCCCAAATGGAAAAAATAAAAACCGCTATAACTGCGAAAGACGGAAGAGTCTGGACTGATGATTCCATAGAACTGTTTCTTGACACTAAGAATGATTTCTCATATTATCATATTATTGCCAATAGCGCTGGGGTTATTCGTGATAGTTATGGGTATGACCCGGACTGGAACGGCAATTATCAGTTAAAAACATCCAAGGGGAAAAACTATTGGATGGCAGAGATAGCTATTCCTTTTTCCATATTGAATATAACTCCGGAAACAGGCAGATATTGGAAAATCAATTTTTGTCGATCAAGACGTATACCGCCTAAAGCTGTACACAGCGCCTGGTCTCCAACTTTCGGCAATTTTCATTCTCCGGAAAAATTTGGGACAGTTTACCTGAAAGCTAATTTTAACCGTTTTTATTACTCTGACCTCAAACATAAGCTTGATAAGCTTAGTGACGATATTCAATTGAACAATTCACCGCCGCCTGTTTTTAAACAAAATCTGGAAACTCTGAAAAAGTTGCTATTACAGTATGCTTCTCGGTTGGAAAGTCTGAAATCTGAATCTTCCGCAAATCCGGAATGGGCAAGTATGGCGGATAACATAAAAATATTGGGGAAAAAAATTGGAGCTCTCCGGACCTTGTGTTCTCTATACGGGCAAAACGACAGCAGTGGGGGAAAATATATTACCGGGGTTGCTAACAATTTACAAAAGATATTCAAAGAAGTATTTTTGTTTGAGGGGGCTATTGATAAAGACGTCCGTATTTCTGCGGCGAAAGGCGAAAAGGAGGGGTTCCAAATTTTTCTGATTCCGCTTTTTGAAGACCTGAAAGATGTATTAATAAAGGTTACTGACTTAAGCGGAGCAGATGGGACAAAAATAAATAAAGAAAAAATTAGAATTTATAAGGTTGATTATGTAAAAAACACTGTTCCTCCCAAATTCAAGGTTGATATAAAATCTGCTGAATGGCCTGGTCCCCTTTGTCCATTGGGAAAAACACTATCTGTAAAAGAAAAAGAAGTTCAGCCCTTTTGGTTTACTATAACAGTGCCCGAAGCGACTCCTGCCGGCAAATATGAAGGAACAATTACTATTAAACCCAATACTGCTCATTTAACGCTTGAATATTGAAATAATGCTGCTATATTATTTGCAACCCTAA
>JBAYCO010000103.1:0-9884 GCA_041668685.1 Victivallaceae bacterium
ACTGAACGCTATAATGATTTTGCGGTTGATTCAGCGATAGACTGGCTGGAAAACGCCGACGACGGAGATTTTGACGACTGCCGAAAAGCTGTCATCAATTCAAACGGCTGGTTTGACTGGTTCGTCAAAGACCGGGAAAGTCTCGGCAAACTAAAATCAAGAAAACTGCTCTGCCGCCAGTCCGTATCCGGCGGAACCGGCGGCATGAAACGGTACGAACTGAAGTTTAATTCGAAGTTCAGCTTTACATATCCCAAAAGTAAATTTACGGAACGGATGATCATTGAAACCGACGGGAAAAAACAGTTCAAGGTTTTAATGATATATTTTATCGGATATACCCCAAGAATCGAGCGGCCTGTGACAGAAGACGAAAAAACACTCATTATGGCTGCTGCGGAAAATATAAAAAAACAGCTCGAATCCCGCAACATCGCATTTTTTAAACGTCAATATGTCGAATCGGCCCAGGCATTTCGCGACAGAAAATATTATAGTAAATATCTTATGCGTAATTCGGAAAAACCTGAGAGAGTCATAGATTGGTGTAATCTCCGCGCAAAAGGGAAATCATCTCAATTGAAATTTATTAAAATAGATGATGATATAAGTGGAAATGCCGGGCGAACCGGTTTAGAAACCGCTATTGTTCAATACAGCGTTTTGATAAATTCAGATGGAAAGTCCGAGAATTTTCTATTGCATATTGCTCTATATCGCAATCTGTATTCGGATAAAAACGCGAAATGGAAGTTTTTAACACTGACTTTCAGTGAAGAAGAGTTATATAAAGTAAGGAGAAAACTGGCAAAGATTAAAATCCCGCGCATTAATTTTAAAAATGTTCCGCTTCGCGACGCCGTGAAACTCTTACAGGAAAAGGGCAAACAATACGATCCTGAAAATACCGGGGTAGATATATTTCTGCGATTGTCTCCGGAAGACGCAAAAAAGAAAACTCTTATAAGCCTGGATTTGTCAGATAAATTATTAGGAACAGCGATTTATTTTCTCAGCAGGGAGGCTAAACTTAAATATAGCGTAACAAAAGACGGGATAGTTATGTCTTCGCCGGATAAACGTTGACATTCGGGAATGTAGCTCAAGCGTCCCGCTTGAGCAGAAACACAACCGGGATGGGACTCAGGCTCAGCCTGCGCAGAGTGTGCTACATGCAATTAAACGGCAACGCCGGAACTTTTTATCGCGTTAGTAAACGGGAAACGATTTAGCCGCCCCTGTCCCCAGGGGCGCACACGGCTGGGGACAGCCGTGGCTACACCCTAAGATTAAATTATTAGGAGGAGTTGTTATATGATTGCGAAAGGGAAAAAGAATTTTTTAAAAATCCTGGCTGTAACTTTAGTGAGTTTGCTTTTAGTTCTGGTCGTTCTATTCTTTATAGTCACCAGTTCGGGCTTCATAACCGGGGTCGTCCTGCCTGCCGTCAGCAGTTCAATAGATATGCGGATACAGGCGGAAAAGGTGGACTTGTCGTTATTCAGTTCTCACCTGAGCGTCAGGAATATTCGCATCGGTTCAGGTAAAAAGGCTTTGGCGGAGGCGGAAAAACTGGATCTTTACTTTTCGCTCGGCAGCCTGCTTAGCGGAGATATTGTTTTCCGGGACGTCCTGCTGGACAAGGCGGTAATCACGATAGCCCAGGACACAAACGGCAAATGGACCTACGAATCCCCGGAAACAAAACCCGACGACGATGCAGAACCGGCGGCCGACAAGGAAAAATCCCAGCCGACTGAAATGGAAAAAGTACTGGTCGATTTGGAAAATATTCAGGTCACCAATTCCTCCTTTGTGCTGGCAACAGGAAACGACGGCAAAACCGCTTCGGTCATGGAATTCAGGGACTTGAATATAAGCCTCCCTCAATTCAAAAATAATGAAATCGCCACTTTGAATTTCAAATCCCGCGTGTCGGTAAAAAGCGACAGCGGTATCACCGTAGAACGCGGAGACTGGAATTTCACCCTGTCCGCCGCTTTCGACGAATATCTGCTTCCCTATAAACTGACCCTTGCCAGCAATCTGGACAAGCTTGACGGAATAATTAACGGCGTAAAGATCAACAACAGCAACCTGGAACTCGAAATAAGGGCGGAAGGCGACAAAAAAAGCATTACCGTTGAAAAATTTTGCCTGCGCCAGAAAGAAAATACATTCATAAAAACTAACGTGGAACTGGATTC
Source organism: Victivallaceae bacterium (assembly GCA_041668685.1). Classification (GTDB taxonomy): domain Bacteria; phylum Verrucomicrobiota; class Lentisphaeria; order Victivallales; family Victivallaceae; genus JAHOYW01. The sequence goes on from JBAYCO010000103.1 coordinate 2,208, forward strand.
GCGAATTGATTTCCATCCTTTCAAGGTAAAAGGAAAATTCAAGGTCGCTCCGCTGTCCGCCGAGATCAGCAGCATTATATGCCAGTTTATCCGCCAGGTTAATCCGGGACGCGTGGGCGTCAGTTGGATAAGCGACTTCGAATATTCTGAAAACAATTTCGCCGGAACCTGAAAACTGCGTCTGAACCGGAAGGACGCCGCGGTTATTAACGGGAAAAAGTATGATTTCCCGGACCTGCTTTTAAGCTCCGAATACGATTTCACCTTTGACAATTCGCAGAACGCTTTGCAGGTAAAGAATTTCAATACGGAACTCAGCGCCGATAATAAAAAGATATTATTAATGAAAGTAGACAAAGCATTTACTTATTCATTTGATAAACAGACGCCCGCAAACGAGAGAAAGCCCAACCTGTCCATGGAGATAAGGCAGTTTGACCTGAGCCTTATGAAATTACTGCAATCTCCCGACGCCGGTTTCATTATCCACAGCGGTAAACTTGACGGCGATATCGTTTGCGTTCTCGACCACAGCAAAAAAATGAGTTTCGGAGCCAACCTCAGGGCCGGCGGACTGGATTTACAGACCGGTTCAACACGTTTCAAAAACATCGGGTTCCAACAAAAATTGTCCGGTTCCCTGAATAAAAACCTTTTTCTTTCCGTCCCGAAGTTCCGTTTCGATCTTAATTCCGGGGAGAATATGTTGGCAAGTCTAAGCGGATTCGCCAACGCCGACTTCCAAAAGAATACCTCCGAATTCGCCCTTAACCTGAATAACCTGTCGAGCCATAAGTTTGCCCTTCTGCCTTTGCCCAAGAAGATAGTTGACGGCATCACGGGAGTAACCGGGAAACTGGAACCGTTCACGCTCAATGCTTTTTCCGGCGGAAGCCTCAAACTGGACAGCGGCGAGCTGAAATTGAATCCGGTAAAAATAAATTTTTCCCAGGATGACAAGAAAGTCATCAGCATTTCCGCGGAACCGCACGGCGGCAAGGTCAATAATTTTGCCGACAAGCTGAAGCTGGTTCTCGTTTTCAACAATCTTCCGGCCAGGCAGTTCCGCAAACTGCTTCAGGACAATACGATTATCGCCGGCGGCCTGAACGGTAAAATCATCGCGGATACGGAAAACGGTTTCAAAACCCTGAACTCAAGCTCCGCGCTCAGCATAGATGACATGCAGTTAAAAATCACAAATAAAATATTTAAAAACCTGCGGCTCAATTTTGCGACTTCATGCTCAATAATCGATTTCGATAAGATCCGCATAGAAGATTTCGTTCTCGGCATAAGGCAGAACCGCAATATAATAACCGGAATCAGCGGTTACGGCAACTTGAGTACCGGCGGCGGCAACGGAAAAGTTAGCCTGACGTTGGATTACCTCAATTATCAGTTGCTGAACATATTGGCCGGAACGCAGTTGAGAAGCGGAGTTATCAAAGGCGCTTTTGAACTCGCATTCCGGGATAATTTTAAAAATACGGATATCAAATCGGATTTGAGCATTGACCGTCTCAACGGCGGTTCCGCGGTCGAAACGATTGACGGCCGGGGTACGTTCGAAGCCGAACTGAAACCGGACCTGTTTCATTGCAGGAAATTCATTTTTACGGTAAAAAGCAAGGAAGGAGAAGTGGTCAGCCTGAACGGCTCTACGATTCTTCCCACCGAAAAATCAAAACCGGTCGTTATCAGGCTTAATTCAAAAATTATCAATATCGAAAAAATACAGAAAATTTTTGACATAGAGAAAGACAAAACGACGGTGGAAGAAGTCACGTATTCAATATCCGATACCCCGGATTTCATTAAAAACGCCAAGAATAATGAACCGGCTCCATTGAGTTTTGACCTGGGTACCAAAAAATATCTTCTGCTGATAGACTTGCAGGGAATAAACTATAACTCAGTGCTGTACGCGCACATAAACGGCGAAATTGCGGGCAGCGGCAAACAGATCAATGTAAAAAAACTGGAGATAAACAGTAATAAAGATGTCTTCACCATGCAGGGGGATTTCCTGAGCACCGTACAGGGAATAAAATACAATATTGAAACCAAAAGCGACAAGTTCAACCTTTCCCCGATATTCCATACTTTCCTCGAAGACCAGTATAAAACGACAAAGCTTACGATTAAAAATCTCCATACTAAAATATCGGGAACCGGACTGCTGCCGCTCGTACTGTGGGATAACATGACCGGTTTCGCCAAAACCGAAGTGGAAGACGTGAAAATACCGAACGCCTTAAGCGATACGTTAATAGGTAAGATAATCCTTCTGCCTTTCCAGATACTGGTGGATATACAAAAGATGATTCCCACAAAGGCGCTTAAGGCAATGGGCAAAGCCGCCCAGTTCGTGTCGGATTTCCAGCATAAACTGAAAATATTGGGATTCGTCAACGGCAAAATTGACTTGGAGTCCAAAGGCGGCAGAATTTACATCCGCAATTTCTATCTCAAAGGCAAAATTGTCAGAAGCCTGATCTTTTACGGTGATTTCGGGCTGGGCTCCGACCAGGCCCTGAAACTAAGGTCTCACCTGGATGTGGAAGGAATCATCCTGCCGGTCGACATGAGGGGCACTGTTAAAAAACCCAAGATCAATTACAGCAGGACGGTAATTGATTTTATGGGCGCCAATACTTTCAATATACTGGATACCACCGGAGAAATTATCGAAAAAGGCGGTGACGGTGTCAAGCGGATTTTCGACAGCATCCTGGACAGATAACGATGTTAATAAAAATAATTGCAGTCGGCAAAATAAAAGACCGCGGCTTTCAGGGTAAAATCGCGGAATTAGCCAAATGGCTGTCCCCTTTTGCCAAACTGGAAACAATAGAAATTCGCGACAGCGACACGGAAAAGGAAGGCGCGGCAATCCTCAAGGCCCTTGATAAAGACAAGGCGTTTGTCTTTACCCTGAGCGAAGAAGGCGGGGAACTCTCCTCAAAAGAATTTTCCCGGAAACTGTCCGGCATTGACCGCAAAATCGTATTCGTTATCGGCGGCCCTTTCGGGCTTTCCGAAACCGTAAAAGAACGCGCCGATTTCCTGTTTTCCCTGTCAAAAATGACTTTCACCCACGAAATGGCGAGGCTTTTCCTGCTGGAGCAACTATACCGCGCCATCGATATTTCCCGCGGCGGCAAATACCACAACGGCTGATCAGCCGTCCATGCTCCTTAATTTGGAGATCAGAACGAGGAAAATTCAAAAAAATCAACTTTTTTTATTTTTGCTCTTGCATAAAGTTTTTATACCACATATAGTGTATTAATAGAGTAATACACCATATCTAAATACAATAATTATGTTACTGGAAATCGATCATCATAGCGGTGTCCCGATCTACCGGCAGATTATCCGGCAGATCCGTCAACAGATAATGACCGCCGGATTAAAGGAAAGTGAGCAGTTGGAAACCGTCCGAGACCTGGCTGCGAAACTTAAAGTAAATCCGATGACCGTCAGCAAAGCGTATTCTTTGCTGGAGACGGAAGGGCTGGTCGAAAGAAAACGGGGTATCGGACTTTTTGTCGCGAAAATCAAAAAAGGTCGGATGGACCGGATAAAGGCCGGATTGCTCGATACCGTTCTAAACAAAGCCGCCGTTACCGCGATTCAATTGGAGGTATCAGAAAAAGAGGCCGTGGAATTATTTAAAAAATTATACAAAGAATATTATTCTCAAAAGCGGAGACAGAAATGATAAACGGAGATTCGATAGTCAAAATACGCAACGTCTGCAAAAAATTCGGAAAAATCCAGGCATTGGATAATATTGACCTGGACATTAAACGAGGAGAGATCATCGGTCTTTTAGGCGCCAACGGCGCAGGCAAGAGCACTTTGTTAAGATGTATTATCGGCCTGTATCCTGCCGATAGCGGCAAATGCATTACTTTTGATACAGACGCGTTAAAGCTTACTCCGACAGAGCTCGGACGAATCGGTTACGTTCATCAGGAAGGCGAACTCCTCAACTGGATGACGGTGAAACAGTTGATCCGTTATGTAAGCGCATATTACGAAAAATGGAATCATGAACTTGAAGAAATATATATCAAAGACTTTGATATTTCCCTTAAGGACCGGGTCGGTTCGCTGTCGCCGGGACAGCGGCAGAAAGTAGCTATCCTGCTGGCAATCGGTTTTGACCCGGAACTGCTGATTCTGGACGAGCCCGCCTCGGCTTTGGATCCGGTTGCCAGAAGCCGGTTTCTCGATCTGCTGCTTCAGATAATCCAGGATGACAACCGGACAATTATTATATCGTCACATATTCTAAGCGATATCGAGAAAGTCATAGACCGCGCGCTGATCATGCGCCAAGGCAGTATGCTGCGCGATTGCGGTTTTGACGATCTCAGGGAAGAATTTACCAGATTTACACTCAGCTCTTTAAACGGATATCTGCCGGATGAACTGCCGTTTAAAAATATTGTCAGCTGTGAAAAAAATAACAACCAGGCTGTTTTAACGGTTCAAAATGCTTTTCCTGAAAAATTGGAGGCTGAAGCAAAAACCTTGAATTGTGAAATCGATATCAAGCCGTTGTCTCTGGATGAAATTTATCGAATCGTCGTCAGTTGAGGAGACTAAAATGAGTATCCTGTCCGTAAATCTTAAACATCTGTATCAACGAAAAGCTTGCTGGCTGCTGGGATTATTCCTGGGATTTTTTACTTTCGTTATCCTTGTGGCAATTATTGGTACCGGCAAAAGCAGACAAGGAGTATTATTAGCTCCGGCTTTATGGATGCTGTATGCAGGTACTTTCACTGCTGCTTTATCGATAGATGTTTTAACAAAACCTTTTTCGTATTGTCTGCCGGGACATCAAGACGTACCGAGAAATTTTTTGTCTTTCATTGGTTTGCTTCTGGCATTTTTGTGGTCGTTAAGTTTCTTTTTCATTCCAGGTTTGAATTTTGTAGAAACTTTGCCGGGGGCGCTGGCGGCATTTTCGGTATTTACGATATCTTACTGGATGGGAGCTTGGATCACATTCAAATTCAAAAACTGGCCTCTTATTTTCGCGTTTCCGCCGCTCCTGATATTCGGCGATAGAGAGCTCAATATAAGCGGGTTTATTGTCAGGGCTATTTGGGAAAGTCCTCTGTTAATAATTTTGGCAGGCATACTGGTTAATGTCTCAGCTTGGCGTTATTGGAGCCGTTCGGATTTGGCGAGAAAGTATTGCGGCAAATTATGGATGGGGGCGTTTGATCCCTGGAACAAGGAAAAAACGAAAAAACTTGTGGCGGAGAAAGAGAAGAAAAAGCCTGACTTAAATCGCGTATTGCCTGGTGTTGAGAGTTTTTTTATTGCTAAGATCAGCGGAACGGTAAGCGGCAGTCTGCGGCAATACATTTGGGGTTGTCTGTATAAATCTTTCGGAGTGGGGATATCACAATACAGACGGGATTGGCTGCGTTTTTTTCTTGCTGTTCTGCTGTTGTTATGTTATGTCGGTTATCTTGGGGCCGTCGGGAATGTCGTATTTCTTGTTCCCGTTATAATAGTTGCCAACATGAATCTGAATGTTTACTCGAATTTGCTGATTTCCGGCGGACGCAGGGAAAGATTCTGGTCTGCTTTAACTTTGGCTTTCGTCATAACGATATTTATCACTTGCATTGTAACGGCTATGGCCATGTTAACCATGCTGCTGAAACCATTGCTTCCCGAATTGACGCTTAAAGACAATTCTTATGTTTTTAATGCGTTAAATATAAAACTTTTTTTCATACCATTACTGATGATCCCAGTTGTGCTTGTAGTACGTTTAATTTTTCATAAGAAACCTATGTTGGCAATGTTTTTATCCGTAATGCTTTTTTCGTTTTTGTTTGCCTTTGGAATTGTGCGACAATCTCTTTTCCTAAGCATAGACTCTACGCCGTTCTTAGCTATTACTCTGTTGTGTTTCAATTGGGGTATATTTATTGCTGTTTTACGCTATATTACCATGCGTTGTTGTCTGACAGAGTAAGAGTAATCAAAAAGGCGTAAGTCCAACAGGCTGCCATGGGGTATTTGGGCAACTGCTCTTTACGCAGGCGTTTTACCAGCAGGATTTCAGCGGGCAGCAGGGGCTGTTCAAGCTTTCCGTCATCAGAATTGATCATAAACTCAATTGCCTCTTCTGAAAACCCGGAATTCATCGAATCACTGTTTCCATAGCTTTAAAGTTAACCAGATTGTTTTCCCCTATTCTCTGCTGAGCATCACCTGAATAAATAACAGTCCCGGTTCCGGCCTGAGGAGTCAGTTTACGGAATTTCTCAATGTTGGCGGCGAAAACTTTGGAGTAAGTGCGTCCAGCTTTGATTTCCATTGGATAAAGTTTGCGATTCACACTTTGCAGGAGATCAATTTCCATTCCGTTGGAATCCCGAAAGAAATAAATTCCGGCATCCCTGGATGCATTATAACGGGCTTTTAATGCTTCCAGCACAACCATATTTTCAAATAGCCCGCCAAGCAAGGGATCGCGGGCCACCATATCCGGCGTTTCCAGCCCAAGCAAGTAGGATACCAGTCCAACTTCCGTAAAGTAAATCTTTGACGACTTGGTTTGACGCTTACCGAAATTCTCATAGTACGGCGGCAGGCGAAAAATAATGTAACCGGCCTCCAAAACCGACAACCATTCTGAAATCGTTCCACCGGAAACCCCGACATCATTGCCTAAACTGCTTAGATTGATCAACTGCCCGACGCGCCCGGCAAGCAGTTTAATAAAGCGTTCAAAGGCAGTAAAATTACGGATATTCACCAGTTGCCGGGCATCGCGTTCGACATAGGTCATATAGTAATTGCGATAAAAGCGGTGCGGGTCCATCTCTTCATTATAAAGCTGAGGCATAAATCCCCTGAAAATATATTCATCGCGATCCATAGCAACTCCGGCTTCGCTTAACTCGGCAATTGAAAGCGGAAGCAATTGTAAAATCGCTGTCCGCCCGGCTAAAGATTGGCTTACTTGCGCCCGTAATTCAACCTGATAACTGCCGGTCAGAACAAACGCTCCTTTCTGTTTAGTACGGTCGCTTTCCACCTGAATATAACTCAACAACATGGGAAGGCGCTGAATTTCGTCGATAATAACCGGAGCGCTATACCGCTTAAGAAACTCCTTGGCGTCCTGTTCCGCTAATTGTCGGGCTTCAGGTTCTTCCAAGTTAACATAATTATAGGAAGGAAACTGCATTCGCGCCAATGTCGTCTTACCTGACTGCCGAGGGCCGGTAATCGTTATCACAGGATACTGCTCAGCCAATAAAGACAGCTCTTGTTGAATTTTGCGTTTAATCATTATAAACCTCCAGTCTTATCAATAATAACCCTCTTTTATGAAAATTGCAAGTTGCACTTTGCATTTTCATAAAAACTACTGCTGCCCCCCTTGAAATTCTAAAAAAATAATTTCCCGTCTCCTTCTGAGAAAATCTGCATTTTCTGCTACGGTCTGTTTTTACGGCAACTGCTCTTTACGCAGGCGTTTTACCAGCAGGACTTCAGCGGGCAGCAGGGGCTGTTCAAGCTTTCCGTCATCAGAATTGATCATATTCAGGATCACCGGAGTTTTGATATAACAGGACTGCATATACCCTTTACGCATTAAGTCAAGATAATACGGAACTGTCATGATAT
>JBAYCO010000104.1:0-9810 GCA_041668685.1 Victivallaceae bacterium
GGTCAAAAAAGAAACCGGAGTCAATTTCGCCCCTTTTGAAGTCGAAAGCGCCATCATGTATTCATACATAAACGACGTCGCCTCCGGTCGGGGAATTCCCGGCTGCGATCCTCAATTAAAACTTACCCACAACTACCGGGTCAATGAACAAATGTCCCTCGGCATCGAATATTTCCTCGGTTGGGGACTGCGCCTCCGGCGTTGCCTGTTTGCCCCGAAAAACCAGTCGAATAAAGACTACGAGCACGATCCGTCCGAAACTACCTGGATAATGGCGCAATTGCGTTTATGGGCCTGTCTGGCGCCGGGATTCATCTATTTATGGCTGGTTTTCATCAACTGCCCGTGGCATATCGCCCTGATCGGCGGCCTTCTCTGTTCGGTCGCCCCGGCTTCCGTCGCCCGGCATACCGGGCAACTGTTGCTCAAAGGCACTTTCGCCCTGCCCTTTGTGGCGGCGGCCCTGGCGTTCTTTCCCCTGGCGTTCAAACGCAAAGACATTATGTCAATCGTCCTGGTCATAGTTTCGGTATTCTGCGCCACAGGTTTCTGGGACGCGTCACAGTTGGTGCTCGGAGTCTGGGCCGGGTTTGAGATTATCCGCTGGATTCTTTACGGTTCAAACGAGCGGCGGCAACAAGTATTTATCGCCGTTTACGCGGCCCTGGTGCTGGCGGCGCTTCTCAGCCCCTATAATCGCGCCCATTATTCTATCCTGTCTCCGGCTCTGCTGGTTATCTGGCCGACCCTGACCGCCCTGCACTTCCTGAAAATCGACCGCGTTAAAAAACGTCTCGCGACAGCCTGTATTCTTTTCGGAGTCCTGACGGCAATCCACGCGCTGATCGTTTATGAAAGCGAATTCGCAAAACATTACAGCCACTTCAGTTCCCTGGCTAAAGCCAAACTCGTTCATCTGAACAGCAAGCCGGAAGATCCCTCCGCGCTGACTTTCGAAGAACGTTTCCTCTGGACTCCGGGGCTGCATTCCTCCGATTTGACGACAACCATGAATCTGTTCCCTTATGCTTTCTGGGTTTTCCTGCTGCTCGCCTCTTTCGGAACCTGCTTCAAAAAGGTCAGGCTCGACATGGCCGAAAAACTGAAATATTCGCTTGTCCCTATCGGCACCACAATGGCGTTTTTCATTTTTCACGTATTTTTTGTGCGCTTCCACGTTTTCAGCGCCCTGGCACTGAATATAGCGTTCACCTCACTTGTTTTCAGTTGGTACGCCACGGCAAGGAAACGCTGGGTAAAGATCATGATTTCGCTTCTGGCAGTCGGAGTGGTGGCGGCAGAAGGCGTTTATACCCTCAAGCTGCGCCGTAATTACGAACAGGCTTATTTCAAGGAAACCGCCCACCTGATCAAATGGTGCAGGCAGTCCGGGACAGACGGCAGGACGATTCTGGCCGATATGGAGGTTTCGCCGCTGCTGAAAGCTTATTGCGGAGCTAAAATCCTCATGCAGCCTAAATTCGAACTGCATGAAATCCGCAAAAATATGGAAGTATACGTTAATTTGATGTTCCACGGCTCGGAAAGGGATTTCGCCGATTACTGCGTCAAACACGAAGTTGATTTCGTCCTTTTCACAAGGGGAAAAGTCGCCCCGATGCACAGATTCTCCTACCGCTACATGGCAAACGCTAAAAAGATAAAAACCAAATGCATAGCTTATTTAATGGAAGGACATCCGCGCCGCATGCGCTATTTTTACGAGGTGATTCCGCCGGTCGGGCTTAAAGACCTGAATAAACGCTATCGCCTTTTCAAAGTCATACCGCCGGAAAAACGTTCAACCGCCAGTTACGCCGCCGACTTGGCGCTTGAATATTATTATACAGGCAAACGGACACTGGCGGAACATTTGGCGGAAACCGCTTTCTATACCAACCCGAAATCACAAAAAACCTATTTAACGTATTATAAGATCATCGGCCATATTCCACGGCCTGGTCTGAAAACTTTCTGTAATTTTTATAAACACAAAGGGATTGAAAAATGATCAGACGCAAAAACGAATATCTGGTAGACATTCGCGAAGAAATGCGCGGCGGCGAAGGCAAAGTAAAAATCGAACATCTCTGGGACGAAAAAAACGAGCTCAAGGGCCCAACCCGCCTGATGGCGAAAATAACCCTGGAACCGGGTTGCGGGATAGGTTTTCACAACCATGACAACGAAGAAGAAATCTTCTACATTATCAAAGGCTCCGCCGAGGCGGACGACAACGGCAAAACCGTAATCCTGAACGCGGGCGACACCATCCTGACCGGAAACGGCGCCGGACACTCCATCAAGTGCCACGGTAACGAAGCCGTCGAAATGACCGCGGTCATAGTATCCTACTGACAGTTTCCGTTAAGCGGTCAAGCTTATTTCCTCTCGCGGTAAAAACTTTTGCCGGACAATGCGATCCGTTCAATGGCGTTATCCTTAAGCAGTTTTTCAATATGTTTGACCGCCTAATTCCGGTGAATGCCCAGCCCGCCGGCAATATCATCCAATGAACACGGCCTCCGCCGGAGCATTTCAATAACCGCTTCACGGGCGGCGGAAAAAACAGGAGCGGAATGCGCCCCGCTGAAATCGGCAATTACTTCAGCTTCGGGACGGAAAAGCCTGGCATACGCGGCCATATCCTCAAATTCCACTTTAGCGGCATATTCCTCGGCGGGCGGACGGCTGACGGTATTCAACTGTATCCGGTCCGGTTTGATCATGGAAGCAATTTCCGCTATTTTCTCGACTTGCGTTATATTGTCCGTAAAACCGGCGGTTATAAAAACCTCCAGCCAGTACTGCCCCTTAAATTCAGCCCGCATGAGTTTCAACCCTTCTACCATACGCTCAAAAGAAATATCCGGATGCGGACGGTTGACGGCTTCAAAAGTCTCGGCGTCCCCGGCGTCCAGGGAAGGAATTATCAGGTCGGCATTCTTGATCTGCGCCCGCAGTTCCTTTTGCCAGAGCAGCGAACCGTTCGTAATGACGGCAATCGGGATCGCGGTCATGGAACGGATTGCCGCGATGAGTTCATCCAGTCTGGAATGAAGGGTCGGCTCCCCGGAACCGCCAAGGGTAATGTAATCCGGTTCGGTGTCCAGTTTTTCTTTCAGTTCCGCGACAATTTTATCCAGCGGCATCCATTCCCGCCTTTCCATGGTTTTGCAGGTCGTCCGGCCGAGCTGACAGTAAATACAGTCATAAGTACAGGTTTTGAAAGGCGCCAGGTCAATTCCAAGCGAACGCCCCAGGCGACGCGACGGAACCGGACCGAAAATATAAGACATTTCAATACTCCTTATTGTAATTAAACTTAACCGGCTACGCCGGGAATTTCAAGTAGGCCGGCTTTCGATGAAAGCGGCAAAGAGCAACATTATGCGGCCTGTCAACGTTGCATGTCGCCGGTCTCATCGAGACGCGGCGGTACTACAAACATATGACTATTGTCTCCAAGCGGTCAAAATAATAAATTCCCTGAATTATTTATCCGGGCATTTCAGCGCCCGGTAATAAGAATCGATATTGTATACCGCGGCCAGCGGATTATGGCCGAGCATGCGGTCTTTAACCGCCAGGACGGTACACGGGCCTTCCGCATATTTCAGGAACAGCGAATCATGGCCGACGCAAAGCCCAAGCAGGATATTGAATTCGACGGACGCGTCATTCATGATCATAGCCTGCAAAACCGGATTGCACATCGATTCCGGTTGACCGGGAATTATTTTCTGGTCATCTTTTACGCCGATGGCTTCCTTGGGAACGCCGCCCGCCTTGCAGATCGCTGAAACAACTTCAAATCCATGAGTCCGCAGTACACGTTCGACAACTTTCGCCTCCCCGGCAAGCCCGGCGCAGAATGCCAGGCCGAGACGCCGATAGCCCATTTTTCGGGAAAACTCAATGATTTCCAGCAGGCGCGGTTTACATGGGACTACCCGGTCATTGCCTTTTTCACGGTTGGCGTAGCCTTCCGCTTCCTGGACAGAAGCCTGACACGCGAACTCACGAATATCAGGCTTTTCGTATTCCCGTTCTACAGCGGTCATTAATTCCTGTTTATTCCGGGTCGGGCAAAAATCCGGCGATTTCCCCTGCTCGTTCCGGCAAAGCCGGTCGGACAACGGAAAAGGACACCGGGCGCATTCCGCTAAAAATTCCATTTCCATACCTCGTTTATTTATAAAATCAAAGAGCGCGCAAAATTTTACCCGGCAATAAATCTGCCGTCGTAACGTCTAAAATCATCCAGGACCCGAACATGGATTTCGACCAGGTTATCAGGCAGATCATCCAGCGGCCGGAAACACAGCTCCGAACCTTCATCCCCGTCAGCGCGGGGAACGCCGCTCCATTTCCGAACGATAAAGGATACGGCAAAACACTGCACTTCATCGCCGTTCGGGTATTTAAAACGCTGTTCCGGGCCGGAATAAAGCGCCAGCGGCTCCGCGTCCAGCACTTGCAGTCCGGTCTCCTCAAATACTTCGCGTTTCAAGGCTTCAAGCGCGGTTTCTCCAAGCTCCACGCCGCCGGCGGGGAGCCCCCAGCGGCCGGTATCCGTCCGACACTGTAATAAAACTTCGCCTTTTTCGTTCAGGATTACCGCCCGGACTCCCGGATTGAACACGCACTCATGCCCCATTCGGGCACGGATTTTTCTTATATAAGACATAACTAACCACAAAAAATCTATTGTGTATCTAAACTAAAACGACTTCGCCGGAAATTTTCAGTAGTCACGAGTGCGGCCTCGCACCGTGACCGATAAAGTTTATATCCGCATTTAAGTCTCTCGGTGCCGGAGCAAGGCTGCTCCTGGCACTACAAATCGAAGCGAATTTGTCAGCAGATCCGTTGAGCCCCGGAATATACTTCTTCCGGCACAAGAACGGCGGCGGCATGGCCGGGATGCTGTTCAGGGTTCCAGCTCTTCATAAAATCAAACAGTTCGCCGTCGCGATGATATTCCAATGTGCCTTTCACCTGATAGGCTTTTTTGCCTTTCGTTATGAAAAGCGCCAATCCGTTTGAACCGTCAAGAATATTTTTCCGGGTTTTGTCAAAATAATTATCCGCCACGACAATGTATTTGTCCTGGTACAATCCAACGCAAGTCGCATAAATGCTGTTCGCAACCCCGTTTTTATCGACAGTGGTCAGTACAACGGCCCCGTCACGGTCATTCCAACCGTCACAGACTTCTTTCGGCAATGAGTCCATTATTCAGTCCTTTTCAGGTTTTTATGTTAAAAAGCGGCGTCTTCCGCCTTAAAGGCTTTTGCCTGCTCGTTAAAGGGATTCTTGTTAAAAGCCTTATCATCCGCTTTAAAGGATTCAGCCTGTTTCTTAAACGGATTATCATTAAAAGACTTGTCAAGATTCGTGAAATTCTCATTCCGCTTTTCAAAAACGGTCTGGTGGTGATGGTGACGGGATTTGGTTTTAGCCTTGCTTGCTTTCTGCGCGCTCTTATAATCGCTTTCGGCTTTCTGGTTCATTCCAAGCGCCTTGTACGCGTTGCCCCGGTTATTATAGGCTCCGGCGTGCTGCGGATCGAGGTCCAAAGCTTTGGTAAAGTCCGCTATGGCTTCCTGAAGATTCCCTGTCTGCGCCTTGACGCTGCCGCGATTATTATAAGTGTTCGCGTTACCCGGTTTTATACCGATAGACGCGTTAAAATCCTTAAGCGCCTGATCGAAATTACCGGCGTCTTTATGGGCTACTCCCCGGTTATTATAAACTTTATCATCAAACGGGTCCATTGAAATAGCCTTCGAATAATCCTGAATAGCCTCAATAAACTTTCCGATACCATGCTGGGCATTACCCCGGTTGTAATATGAGCTCTTGTGATTAGGATCAATTTTAATGGCCGAAGTAAAATCCTTGATGGCGGCATCCGAGTTTCCCGCCGCTTTATGGGCTATGCCGCGGTTATTATAGGCGGCAACGCTTTTCGGGTTGAGTTCGATTGCTTTGGTATAACTTGCTATCGCCGAGGCTAAATCGCCTTTATGATACGCGGATTTTCCCTGGGAAAAAAGGTCGTCGAAACTTTCCGCGTAAGCCTGGGCGAAGCCAAAAGCCAAAATAAAAATTGCCGTAAAAATTTTCTTAAACATAAAACGTCTCCCTTTTTTTAATGCAGTTTTGAGTATTCTTACCATAACCTTTACCGCCAGTAAATTCAATAGCCGGTACGTATTTTTTAATTCACCGTCTCCCGATAACAAATGTATAAAGCGCTTTTATTCCGGAGTTTTCGAAAACTTTTGCGGCGGCGGTCAACGTCGCCCCGGTAGTCATCACGTCATCAATCAGCAATATGGTTTTATCCCGTAAATCAACGCCGGGCCTCAGGGCAAAAGCCCCCGCCGGATTTTTCCGGCGTTCTTCCCGGTCAAGCAGCGCCTGCCGGTGCGTACGCCTTGTCCGGCGCAGAGCGGGAACGCATTTTACTTTCATCAGCCGTGAAAGTTCGCCGCAGAACAGCGAAGCCTGGTTATAGCCGCGCGAAAAGCAGCGGCTCCAATGCAGGGGAACGGGAACGATCACGTCGAAATCGAGGTCCTCATTCTTAAGGAGTTCGCTCGCCAGGGAAGCGAACGGGCGCGCCATTTCCGGGCGTCCGTAGAATTTAAAAGCATAAACCAGATCCTGCCCGGCCCCGCAGAGGTTGAACAGAGCAAAGGCTCCGTTCCACGGGCGTTTTTCAAATTCCAGGCATTTCGTGCAGTATTCAAGCGCCCCGTCCAGGGTACCGCCGCATCCCGGACAGCGCGGCGGACTTATGACGCTTAATTCGGACAGGCATTTGCCGCAGAATAGATTCTTGCCGTCTCCCAATTCCACCCCGCAAGCCAGGCAAGGAAAAGGACAGACAAGCTCGATACCGGAGCTTAAAGATTTCAAAATTCTATTTTTCACGGATTCGGACAACTGCTTTTTTGAACTTTCCTGTTTTTATGAGTATATTACCGGAACAGACAAAATCAATTATTCAATAATATTTTCTGAGGTAATAATGCTTTCGGACAGAGATTACATGAACCGCGGCGGCCGGCGTTCTCCCCAACCGGGGGAAGAAAACCCCAATATGTGCATATACATCCTGATTGCCGTCAACGCGATAGTATATTTATCCGTATCCAGGGAGCTTGATTTATTCGACAAGCTGGCCTTGAGCTCCATCGGCTTGAAACTTCACATGTACTGGCAGATAATTACGTCCATGTTCATGCACGGAGGTTTCACCCATATACTGGTAAATATGTGGGGACTGTATTTATTTGGAACGCTGGTGGCTCCGCATCTGAAAACCGCCCGGTTCCTGATATTATATTTCACCGCCGGCCTTTGCGGCAATTTCCTGTGGCTGGCGTTCAACTGGAAATCCGTCGCCTATATGGAACAGTCTTTCGGCGGCCAGACTTTTTATACGCTGCTCGATGTCGTCGGCGTCGACGTCGCCACAACCAGCATCAAAGCCGCCGGGGCGGGCGGAGCCGTTTCATTGATTCCGTTTGACAGCATACTGCCGCTCAGCGTCGTCGGCGCCAGCGGCGCGCTGTTCGGGATACTCATCGCCACCGCCATGCTCGAACCCAACCGTGAATTCATACTGCTCCTTTTCCCGGTTCCCATGAAAGCAAAAACCCTGGTCGCCATTTACGCCATCATCGAGCTTATTTCAACTCAGGGACCGGCCGGAAACGTCGCCCATCTGGCTCACCTCGGCGGTCTGCTCGGCGGTTATTTGTACCTGATCTTTTTCTGCCAGAGGGAGATCATCTGGGATCCGGTCCAGGCGTTAATTTCGCTGGTCCGCAAAAAGAAATACACGGGTAGAACCAGCAGCGCCGGATGGACTATAAACACGCCGCCGTTGAAGTTCAATACCAAACCGAAATTTGATTTTGACAAACGCGGTTCCGACACTCCCGTAACCCAGAAAGAACTTGACTATCTCCTGGACAAGGTTTCGAAGAGCGGCATCAACAGTTTATCGGAATCCGAAATGGCGACTCTGCGGAAAGCCCGCGAACAGATGCGAAGACGCTGAGATGACTCTTTCCACCAAACTTTTTGACTACGATCTCCCGGAAGAACTGATCGCGCAGTATCCGGCCGTCAGGCGCGACGCTTCCCGCATGCTGGTCCTCGACCGGGAAAGCGGGGAATGCGAAATACGTCCATTCCGGGATATCGTTGATTTCCTCGAACCGGGCGACGGCATGATATTCAACGATACCCGCGTCATGAGCGCCAGAATGTACGGTATGAAAAACGGCGCCCCGGAAGCGGCTAAAATCGAAATCCTGCTGATCGCCGCGCTTGACGAAACCCGTCGAAGCTGGAACGCGCTGGTCAAGCCCGGCAAGCGCGTCCGCCCCGGAACCAGAATAAAACTGCTGGACAAAAACGGCAAACTCAATATTCATAACGACTGGTTGGAAATAAGCGACAAATGTGATGACGGCTCTTATGTGATCCGCTTTGATTCTACTGAAAACGACCGTTTACAGGAACTCTACGGACACATGCCGCTGCCGCCGTACATCAGGCGCGGTGATGAAACCGAAGACGGCGAACGCTACCAGACGATCTTCGCCAGGGAAAAAGGCGCGGTCGCCGCGCCTACCGCCGGGCTGCATTTCTCGCCGGAAATCCTGGAAACGCTCAAAGATAAGGGCGTTCTGCAGGCGGCGGTAACTTTACATGTCGGGCCGGGGACTTTCCGCCCGGTATCAGCGGACAAAGTTTCCGGGCATAAGATGCACACCGAAAGTTTTTCCCTGTCTCAGGAAACCGCGCATATGATAAACCGCATCCATACGGCTGGACACAAGATCCTGGCGGTCGGCACAACCACGGTGCGGACACTGGAAAGCTGCGTTAAAAACGGGAAAGTAGCGGCGCGCGACGGCAGCACCGATATTTTTCTTTATCCGCCCTATGAACCGCGGGCGGTCGATATGCTGTTGACTAATTTTCATTTGCCGAAAAGCACCCTGCTGATGCTGGTTTCGACTTTCGCCGAGCGTGAAATGGTTCTGAACGCCTATGAAATTGCGAAAAAAGCCCAATGCGTTTTTACAGTTACGGCGATTGCATGTTGCTGAAATAGATTGTATAATATTGAGGATTTTTTAATCGGAGGCGTTAATGTTCAAACCCGTGGAAAACAAAAAGGTCTACCAACAGGTTGCCGACCAGATCCAGAATATGATCCTTGACGGCCGCCTCAAAGCCGGAGACAAACTGCCCGCCGAACGCGATATGGCGGAACTTTTCCAGGTGAGCCGCACTTCCGTCCGGGAAGCGGTGCGGGCGCTCGAAATCCTCGGCCTGGTCGAATGCCGCCAGGGCGACGGCAATTTCATCCGCAAAGAATTCGATACCGGTTTTTTCGAACCGCTTTCGATCATGTTCAAACTCCATAACGGCAACGCCCTGGAGCTTTTCAAAGTCAGGAAAATGCTCGAAATTGAAGCAGTTTCACTGGCCGTGGAACGAGTAAACGATGCTCAACGCAAAGAATTGAAGTCTATTCTGGAACAACTTGCCGCCGCCGGAAACGAAGAAGAAAAAGTAAAACTTGACGCCGAATTTCATTTCAAGATAATTGAAATTTCCGATAATTACCTGCTCAAATGTTTTTATAACGCGGTTTCAACTTTGATGAAGTCATTTATCAGCGATGCCCGCAAAATCTTCCTGAAAGCGGAAAAAAGCCGGAAACTTTCGACGCTGCACCGGGATATTCTGGAAGCGATAATTTCCGGCGACAAA
>JBAYCO010000105.1:0-9771 GCA_041668685.1 Victivallaceae bacterium
AAGTTAAAGGCCTGGGCATAATTCCTAACGGGAAACGGTTTTATCCGGAACATGAACTCGGCGCCCATCTGATCGGTTATACCCGGCCGGAAGACCCGCGCAAAGCCAGCGACCGCAAAGACTTCTTTTATTACCTCCCGGATCTCAGGGGCGTCCGCGGCATTGAAAAGCTGTTTGATACTTTCCCTTTTCCCGGCAAACCTATCCGGGGTTTGAAAGGGTATCCGGGCTTTAGCCTGGTCCAGGTTGACCATCGCGGTTTCATCCACAAAACCCTGATCGACGAAATAAAACCCCTGAGCGGCAACAATGTGGTGCTTACTTTGGACTGGCGGGCGCAGAAAATCGCCGCCGACCTGCTGAAGGGCCGGCGCGGCGCTTTCGTCCTTCTCAATGCCGACACCGGCGCTGTGCTGGCCATGGTTTCATCCCCTTCGTTCGACTTGCAGGAACTCTCGCCGTCGATCAGCAGCCGGGATTACAGGAAATTAATGAATGACCCCGAAAATCCTCTATTTGACCGCACGACCCTGGGAGAATACACTCCCGGCTCGATCATGAAGCCGCTGGTGGCGCTGGCATTGTTAAAAAACGGCGTAAATCCGGATGAAAAAATCGATTGCGACGGCAAAACCAAAATCGGCAATACTTCCATTCGCTGTCACTCCTGGCGGCGCGGCGGACACGGCGAAACTGACATGCGGGAGGCGCTTGAACGTTCCTGCAACGATTATTTTATCGAAAAAGGCAACAAGTTCCAAATGGAAAACTACCGGGACATGTTCAAAAGCGCCGGTTTCGGCAGGTTGACCCGGATCGGCCTTCCCGAACGCAAAGGCAGGCTGCCGGAACGTGAAGACAAAAAAAACAGCACCGGTTTTGCCTGGAACCTGTATGATACGTCTCTTTTGTGCATGGGACAGGGGTATATTACCGTCACCCCATTGCAGGCGGCGGTATATGCCGCCGCATTATGTAACGGCGGGACGCTTTACCAGCCTTTCCTGCTGAAAGAAATCCGGAGTTCAGCCGGGATCGTTTTATCCGGTTCCGTGCCGCGAGTCAGCGGCAGGCTGGATACTAGCGCCGAAGATTTAAAAATCGTTCAGGAAGGAATGTTCATGGTGGTGAACGTTCCCGGCGCCGGCGGCGCTCTTGCCGCCAATCCAGTCATTACCCTCTCCGGAAAAACCGGGACCGCGGAAATTAAAAGCGGGGGAAAACAGCGCCAGAATACCTGGTTTATTTGTTTCGGCGAACACCGGGGCGTCCGTTACGCCGCGGCAATACTGGTGGAAGACGGAATTTCCGGAGGCCGCACCTGCGCTCCGCTTGCCAAGGCGTTTTTTATGAAATACCTGAAAAATTCACATAAATAAAAACCGGTTTTTAAATGCATTAAGCGTTGATTTTTTCTTTATCCGGTTCTACATTTATATAAAACAGGAAACAGTTTATGTCAGGAACGGAAAAAAATAAGGCGGTCAGCCGCAGTGATGTGGCGCGCGCCGCCGGCGTCAGCGGTACGACGGTGACGCATGCGTTAAACCCTCCGCCCGGCGTCAGGATGAACGTCAAGACCAGGGAACGGGTTTGCCGGATTGCGCATGAAATGGGATACCGGCCTAATTTTTTCGGTCGTTCGCTGGTTACAGGCAAAAGTTTTGCGGTGGGATTGCTGCAGCCGGAATATGAAGCTTTGTTCCTGGGATTTTATCAGCACATGGCTTACGGCCTGGCCAGCAGCATGGCCGCGGATGACTACAATATCCTGATGGCGTTTAAAGATGAACGCAGGAATTATTTAAAACTGGTGAACCAGGGCAGGGTTGACGGCATGGTTGTCCTGCAAAGTAAAGCCGTTAGTGATAATTTCAGGGAGATTGCTGCAACCGGAGTTCCTACCCTCATACTCAATCAGCCTTATGACTGTGCCGGGCTTGAGAGTTGCGCGAATGTTTGCAGTGATCATGAAGGATTGGTTGCCGATATAATGAAATCTTTCCGCAAACGCGGCCGGAAAAGTATTTTAAGCGTCAATGATTATGATTTTTGCGTTCCCAATTTTTGCGTTTTCGATGCTTTCCGGAAAAGTGCCGCCAAGTTCAGCGGGGATGGAGTCGGACTTGTCAGTTTGTCGCCGTTACGGGATGATTTTGAGCGACAGATTCGCAATCTTTTTGATTCGGGACAACGTTTTGACGGCATTTACATAGACGGCGAGGAATTTGCCGAAACTTATGTCGGCGTTGCTCGCGAATATGGCATGGAGTGCGGGCAGGATTATGACTTGCATGTTTCCTCCGTGGTCCCGGAACTTTCCGCGGATGACTTTGATTTTCCGGTGGATGTTTATGTTCAGCAGGGAGAGAAAATGGGCGTTGAAGCCTGGAAGACTATGAAAAAAATGATTAACGGGAAGGAATTCTGTATCCAAACCAGGATTCCATATATAAAAAAATCCAAAAGGTAACAAAATGGCTAATCTTAAAGTTGGCATGATCGGCCTGGACACTTCACATTGTCCGGCATTCGTAAAACTCCTGAATAATGCGGATAATGAATTTCATGTGCCGGGCGCAAGAGTGGTAAAAGCGTTTCCCGGCGGCAGTAAACTGTTTTCCAGCAGCATCAACCGGGTCGCCGGTTTTACCAAAGACCTGAAGGAAATGGGAGTTGAAATCTGCGATTCAATCGAGGCAACGGCTGAAGGAATGGACGCATTTTTCCTCGAAAGCGTTGACGGTCGCCAGCATCTTGAGCAGTTCAAAATCCTCGCGCAATACGGCAAGCCGGTTTTCATTGACAAGCCTTTTGCCTGCTGTTTTGAAGACGCGAAAGCCATTGTTGAATTGGCAAAGGAAAAAAACGTTCCGGTCATGACCGCCTCGGCAATCCGCTACGGCAAGGGAATTGACGTTTTACATGACGGCTCGAAAGTCGCATCCTGTGAAGCTTTCGGCCCGATGGCTTTGCTCGATGATTACCGGGATTATTTCTGGTACGGTATTCATTCCGCTGAAACTTTATATTCATTCATGGGTATGGGCTGTGAACGGGTTCAGACGATCAGTACCGACAAGGTGGATGTAATCGTCGGCACCTGGAATGACGGACGTATCGGCACGCTTCGCGGCAACCGGGTTGGATCCAATGCTTTTGGCTGCATGCTTACTACTGTTGAAGAGGAAACAAAATTCGCACTCGTTTCCAGGGAAATTCCATATTATGCGCTGCTGCTGAAAAAAATGGTTCCGTTTTTCCAGACGGGCGTTCCGGCTATTCAGTTGGAAGAAAGTCTGGAAATAATCGCTTTTTTGGAAGCCGCCAGCCAAAGCCGGGCTCAAAACGGCAAAGTTGTAGAAATAATGAAGTAGTTTTCACTCAAAGGTAATTTGCCGGTTTTGAGAAATTATTTTCCCAGTGTCGGACTTCATGTATCCTGAATTCGGAAAGAATTATCTCGATCAAGTCAAAGCGGTAAATTACATTGGGATTGTCTATCTGCCTCAAATAACTCTGGGCGGCATGATAAATGCGTTTTTTCTGCCTGGCGCCCAAGCCTTCGGCTGGACGGGAGCGGGTTGTCGCGCGCCTGGTTTTCACTTCGATGAAAACCAGGTTTTCGCCGTCCCCGGCAACCAGGTCTATCTCTCCTGACTTGACTTTGTAATTGCGGCAGAGAATGCGGTAATTTTTACCGCGCAGGAGTTTTTCCGCCAGCTTTTCCCCTTTGGCTCCGAGTTTTAAATGCTTTGATTTGGCGGCAAGGTAGGGCATTTATATTAAGCATCTCCGTTATACTTTTTTAACTTCTATAT
This sequence comes from Victivallaceae bacterium, assembly GCA_041668685.1. Lineage (GTDB taxonomy): Bacteria > Verrucomicrobiota > Lentisphaeria > Victivallales > Victivallaceae > JAHOYW01. The sequence goes on from JBAYCO010000105.1 coordinate 3,822, forward strand.
CGCTGTCAAGTAGGCCAGCTTTCGATGAAAGCGGCAATAAGCAACATTGTATGGCCTCTTAACTTAGACACAGCGCTATTACCCACTTTGACAAGCAGAGGCTGAACAAGGAATAATCACGCGTTCAAAATAAAAATGAACTTAACCGGCTTTACCGGCGCTTTTAGTAGTCACGACTCGGCACTACTCAAAACCACTTTTTTATCCTGTCCCTGCTAAAATATACCGCTTACTCCTCCGGCTCCCCGCTGAAAACGAATTGAATAAAAAGCAGAGAAATGAAACTTACCCCGATTACCCATAACGCCGGATTAGCAGGATTCAGAAAATAATCCGCTTTCTGGGGCGCGTCCAAGGGGGTTGACCATTTGTATATGGAAGAAGAAAGCGGGCCGGATATCAGATCGACGAAAGAAATCGCCAGAAGCATTCCGGCAAGCGTCCATAAAGCGTAAAGCCGCCCCGCACCCAACGCGGCGATCACGGTAATCGGCACCCGGCAGCATAACGCCAGCCCCACTCCGGAAATAATTCCGCCGATCAAAGAAGGCCAGAAAAAGCCAGGACGGACATGCAGCGTAATAATTTCAGCGTATTGCAGATAATAAATCAACGCAACGCCGCTGCCCAGTGAAAATAGCAAAGTTTTTATCAGCCGCCCGTCTTTCAGCAAAAACATGTTCAAACAGGTTTTGCGCCAGGCCAAGTCGGATTTGACCAGCAGGAAGCCGCAGAATATGCCGAGAAAAATGGCTGCCGCCAAACGGTAGTTGCCTTCAAGCATGTTTATTCCCCTCCCGCGTTACGCTGTTCAAGTAAAATTGCCACTCCGCAGGCTACTGCGAAACATGAAACCAGAAAAATCCATGGACCGCCGGAAAGCTGGAGCGCCCCCGACCATTGTCCCAGGAACGAGTCCCCGGCCAGTTGTAATCCGAGCATTACCAGGAAACCGCCGGAAAAACCAAATAAAACCGTTTTCAGGCTTCTGGAAATGATACCCGATTCCTTTTCCTGGAAGAAACGTATTTTCCAGTTGCCGCTCATTAACGCGGCGGCGAGAGCGCCGATAAAAATCCCGCCCAGGAACCCGGTCTGCCAGTCCAGCGGCGGAAGGTCTATTTCTTTATGTTCCGTAGTTTGCTCGACGGTTTTGCCGGCATATTCGGAAATCATGATCATGCCGTCATTCATTCCGACCGTATCCTGAAAAAGGTAAAGGCACAAGGCGATCATACCCGACAAAAACGCGCCGTTAATATAAAAAGACCATTTTCCGGTTAGTATTCTCATTCCAATCCTTGCTGTTGTTTTATGTTAAAATAACGGGCTTTAAATCAAATTCAACTTGCGCTGTAAATGAAGCGGGATTTTTATTCAGGCTTTTCGCCGGTTTGTTCAACAACAATTTCCCCGTTGGTTTTTGCGCTTACGGTAAACTGTTTGCCTTTCAGGTATTTTTCGAGTCCGTCCCTGATTATGACCCCGGTGTCTTTCAGCATATATTCGTGGTTTTCGGCAATGCCGTGTAAAAACGGGAATTTGCCCCCCGCGCCGCTTACCCCATAACTGCTGAACGCGGCGCTTATCATTTCCTTTTTTTTGAAAGTTGTTTCATCGGCATAGGAAATTATTGCGTTATATTTATTTTTTCGGCAGCCTTTTTGTTCCGCTATGATTTTTTCGAAAACAACCTTATTCATCGTCAGGGTACAAACCGTGTCTTCAAAGCGATTCCAATAATAGAGCCGTTTCAGGGTGATTGGTGTTTTGCCGGAAAGTTTGTACTTGGATGGATAAGCGTTGGATATTGCGACATCGGCCCCTGTCAGGTTCAGCATCATCGCGCCGATGATCCTCTGCTCCACGAAACTTGAATCCAGGCCGGCGGTATTTTTGAAATTTATTGTCGCGATTTTTTCTTCCGCGAGTTTCCCGGCGTATTTCAAATCGGGCATGAGGCTGGACAGCAGTTTTTTATCTGCCGGAGTATCATCAGTTACCGGAATCAGTTCGGAATTTATTCTCACTATTTTTTTATTTTTTTCATCGTAGTCTATGATGATTTTTCCCAGTCCGCAGGCGTATTTGCCGGCCTGGAAATACCAGCCGCCGGAGCCGATTTTCTCCCCGGGGTTTTTCTGGTGCGTATGTCCCCCGATGATCAGGTTGATTTCAGGATATTCGGCGGCCAGTTTATAAACGGAAAACTTTTTCGCGTACATTCCGTAATGCTGGGCGAGGATAATAATGTCCGGATCAGCTTTGCGAACTTCCGGCATTACCCGTTTCACCGCTTTTGTCAACGCGCCGGAAACGTTTTTCAGGTACGGCTCGGTTACGCCGATAACGGCGATTTTAATGCCGTTCCTTTTGAACATTTTCCATGGACGGCAAGTCTGGTCGAGGCAGTTATTTGCCAGGTTGGCCGCCAGCGCGGAACCGGAAAATTCCCGCAGGCGCTTTTTCAATATTTCAGGGCCGTAATCGAAATCATGGTTGCCCGGTATCCAGGCGTCATATTTCAGGTAATTAAGGCATTTTACCATTAAACGGCCTTTGAATACCATACTGGCAAAAGTTCCCTGGACAGTATCGCCGCAGTCAATTAAAAGTATTGAACCGGGAGGATAAAGCTGCCGTTGTTTTTCGATCAGCGAGGCAATTTGCAGCAACCCGCGGTAAGGACCTTCAAGCCGTCCGTGCAGGTCGGTGGTGTTGAGTACCACCAGTTGCGCTGCGTACAGGTAAAAACCCGTAACGCACAAAACTAAAAAAACGCACAGTTTTTTCAAGCTTGCCACCTGTTTTATATTGCCGAATATAATTGCGCTTCGCTGACCGGGCCTGGCCGCAATATTTTTATTTCATTTTCCATGGCCATGACGACGGTAGAAGCCCGGCGGCCGGGAGGAATAACTCCGCCATCGATTGTAATGTCCACCTCTCCGGCAAGCATTTCCAAAGCCGCCTTCATATTAAGGGCATTGGGTTCTCCCGAACGGTTGGCGCTGGTGGAGGCCAGGGGATATTTCAGTTCTTTCAGGAGTTCGAGCATAAACGGATGATCGGGTATCCTGAATCCGATGGTCCTGCCATCGGGAACCGGTACAATAATGGTCAGGGCTCCCGGACAAAATTTTGCGGCGAGCTTCTTCGCGTTCCGGTTTAAAGGTACGCCGAATTTTTCCAGGGCGCTGACGGAATCCGCAAAAATTGCCAGAGGTTTGTTCTTTTCACGCCCTTTCAGTTCATAAATGCGTTGAACCGCCTTGGGGTCGTCATAACGGCACACCAGTCCGTAAACCGTTTCCGTCGGCGTCAGCAGGACACCGCCGGGAAGCTTCAGGGCTTCAATGCAGGCGGTAATGATTTCAGCAATATTATTTTTCCGCAGATCGTATTTTTTCATAAGTTCAACAACTCGCAAAAGATTTTTTACACTATTATACATGCGGTGCAGCGAAAATCAATATATCCGGATTTCGGAGCCTTGACTAGTTTTGCTTTCTGTGGTACTTTGTCCGGGCGGTAAAAATAACGGGCAAAGAGGCAAATGGAATATTCTCTGTTTTTTATAATTTTTATGGCGGCGGTTCAGGGAGTCGCTGAATTTCTGCCGGTAAGTTCATCAGGGCATCTTGCCGTGCTGGGACGGCTTTTCGGTTTTGACGCGGAAACCAATGCCGCTCTAAACATCGTTTTGCACGCCGGAACGCTTCTGGCTATATTGATCTATTATTTTAAAGAACTGCTTGCCATTATGCAAAAATATGACCTCAGTCTGGTCGGGAAACTGGCGATTGCGACAGTCCCGGTCGGAATCAGCGGGCTTACCGTCAAGCTTCTCGGTTGGGACGAAAGTATTTTCAACAACCTGTTTGTTCCCGGCGTCGGTTTCCTGATTACCGCCACTTTGCTTCTCTGGAGCCGAAAGCCGGAAACCGCTGAAAATATCGATGAATTGAGTTGCGGCAAAAGTTTTCTGATAGGATTGGTTCAGGCGGTAGCCGTTCTTCCTGGGGTTTCCCGCTCCGGTTCAACCATTGCCGCCGGGCTGAAATGCGGACTTAAAGGCGAGGATGCGGCGCGATTTTCGTTTCTGCTGGCAATTCCGGCAATAGGCGGCGTGGCGTTTGTAAAACTGCTCCTGCTCTTGAAAAATGCCGATTCCACGTTACATTCTTTAGGCATCTCGTATTTGATTGTCGGGTTTATTGTTTCGTCGCTGGTGGGTTATTTCTCACTGTGCCTCCTGCTCCGGCTTTTGAAGCGCGGGGATTTCAGGTATTTCGCGTGGTATTTATATGTCCTGGGCCTGGCGACCTTGATTTGGGCAATTACTGATGCCTGTTTTTAATGATTTAATTATGAGAGGCTTTTATGAGCGGAAATAAAATTCTTTTTATCGGTACGGGCAAAATGGCTACAGCCATTGCCGGAGGCATGATCGCGAAAGGCTTCGACGTTTCGGGGATCAGCGCTTTTGACATATCCGCCAAGGCTGCCGCGGATTTCAGCGCGGCTACCGGCGTGAAAGTTGAAACCGGAAACCTTGAAAAAGCGCCGGCGCCGGCTGACGCCGTTATTATCGCGGTAAAGCCGCAGCAAATAAGCGAAGCCCTTAAAAACGGTTCTTCTTTGTATAAACATAAACTGCTCATTTCAATTGCGGCCGGGATCAAAATATCCACTTTGCGTGAGCTCAGCGGAGCCGCCAGGATCATCAGGGTTATGCCCAACACCCCGGCCCTGGTCGGCGAAGGAGCTTCCGCTTGGTGCGCCTCGCCGGAGACAAACGAAGCGGATATGCAGTTGATAGACCGTATACTTTCCTCAATCGGACTGGCTTGCAGGGTTGAAGAAAAGCAGATGGATGCCGTAACCGGACTCAGCGGCAGCGGCCCCGCCTATGTGCTGGATTTTATCCAGGCGCTGGCCGATGGCGGCGTAAACGCCGGTCTGCCCCGCGAAACGGCGACGAACCTGGCTGTCCAGACGGTTTTGGGAACCGCGAAATTAATGCTTGAATCCAAACGCCATCCGGCCGTATTGCGGGACGAGGTTACGTCTCCGGGCGGAACTACCGCCAAAGCTCTGGCGGTTCTTGAAAAGAACGGTTTCAAGGGTACAATTATCGAGGCGGTTCTGGCGGCCGCCGCGCGTTCTGCCGAACTGGGGAAAAAATAAGGTGCCTGAGCATGAACAGCAATAAAAAATTAAGCGTCATTATTCCGGTGTTTAACGAAGCGGATACGGTTGAGGATGTTATTGCCCGCGTACAGGCGCGCCCGGAAACCGGGGAGATTATTGTTGTCGATGACGGTTCTTCCGACAATACCCGCGAAAAACTCAAGAATTTTGAAGAGAATCCGGATATAAAGATATTTTACCAGGATATAAATCAAGGCAAAGGGGCGGCGGTTATCCGCGGCATAAGCAAGGCGACAAAGGATTTCGTCATAATTCAGGACGCTGATTTTGAGTACAGCCCGGAAGACTGGCCGATAGTATTGAAGCCTTTGCTTGAAGGCAAAGCCGATGTCGTTTATGGTTCGAGGTTCATGGGGACTCCGGGCATGGCAAGGTTTTTCGGCCATGAAATGGGCAATAAATTTCTGACTTTCGTTTCAAACGTATTTTCCGATCTGCATCTCAGCGACATGGAAACCTGTTACAAGGCTTTTCGCCGGGAAGTGGTTCAGAATCTCAACCTGGAATCGAAACGGTTCGGGATAGAAGTGGAATTTACCGCCAAACTGGCCAAAGCCAAGATCATCCGCATTTGGAACGTGCCGATTTCCTATAATCCCCGCAGTTTCAGCGCCGGCAAGAAAATAACCTGGAAAGATGGAATTTCCGCTTTGTATCATATTATCAAGTACAATGTTTTTGCCGATTCCCGCAAGTTTTATAAAAAACCGTGGCCGGAAGTCTTGGGAAGAGACGG
>JBAYCO010000106.1:0-9768 GCA_041668685.1 Victivallaceae bacterium
CAAATCGCAAGCAATAACCTGATGCCCTCTCGACCTCAATTCATTGCACAGATTAGAACCGATAAAACCGGCGCCGCCTGTTACTAAAATTTTCATTTTTCCATCTCCTTTGCATTTAGTTTATGATTCAATTTATCCTTGTCTATTTTCATACCTGGTAATGGTTCATGACAAGCGCGTCCTTCGCCGCCCTGTCCGGATAATTAACAAGAACAGCACGATAAACGCCTTTAAATACGAAAAGGCTTCCCGCCGCTGTCCCAATAATGCCATGTTCATTTATCAGCCTGCCAATATCATCAAGGCTGCCCGCACCGCCGAGAGCGGTCATCGGAACGGAAACCGTTTCCCGCATTTCCCTTATCAATTCCCAGTCGTAGCCTTTCATCATTCCATCGTTGTCAATGGAATTTATCACTATCTCCCCGGCTCCGAGACGTTCAAATTCTTTTGCGAGTTCAAGCGGGCATTTTTTAGTATTTACGGCGCCGTTATGAGTCCAGACATCGTAACGGCGGCTCAATATGCGTTTTTTCACGTCCAGAACGACAATGACGCTCTGGTTGCCGACAAGCTCGGCGGTTTGCGCCACAATCGCGGGATTTTCCACCGCAATCGAACTTATCGCTATCTTTTCTACTCCCAGGCAAAAAATGGATTTGGCCTCTTCCGCGGTCTTAATGCCGCCGCCGTAACAAAGCGGCATCCGGCATTCAGCGGCCAACTGCTCGATCATCGGCAAATCCGGCTTGCGGTTATTGACGGTGGCGTCTATGTCAAGGACAATCAACTCATCAACTTCTTTCTCATTGAATATCTTTACCGTATTGATCGGGTCCCCGACATATTTGGGTTTCCTGAATTTCTGGGTTTTAACCAGGCCTTTGTCATGCACCAGCAAACAGGGAATTATTCTCGGCCTCAGCATAATTTACAGTTCCGTGAAATTTTTTAACAGTTGAATGCCGTACCGGTGGCTTTTTTCCGGATGGAACTGCACCCCGTAGATATTTTTTGAATTCACCGCACAAGCAAATTCACTGCCGTACTCAGTTACGGCAAGCACGTCGTCCTTATCCGCACAGGAAAAATAATATGAATGCAGAAAATAAAAACGCGCGTCGTCATTTATCCCTTTAAACAGACCGCATTCCTTTACCGGCCTGATATCGTTCCACCCCATATGGGGCAGATGGGTACGCTGTTTGAATTGGGAAGAATCAATTTTTTTCACTGTTCCCCTGATCCAGCCGAGCCCTTTTTCATGCCCTTCCTCGCTGGACTCGGCCAGCACCTGCATTCCCACACAAATTCCAAGTACCGGGATTCCCCGGTCTTTTACCAGAGAATTCAGGATATCGAACATGCCGGAACTTTTGATTGACTGCATAGCGTGATCAAAAGCCCCGACGCCGGGCAATATAATATGGGTAGCCGACTCCAATTCCCGCGGACAGCGGGCGATTATATGGGGCTTGTTCAGGTTCTTGTAAATATTGGCAAACGCCCTGATGTTGCCTAATCCGTAATCGACAACGGCTATCATCTTATAATCGCCCTCTGCACTCCCAGCATAGTAAGCGCTTTGGTACCGAGAGAGATCAGTCCCATATTGTTTTTGTAATCACGGTAGGTTTTGTTTTTACCTTCCATGAGTTTTTTCAATTCGTCAACGGTAATATCCAGCTTTTTGGCGATAAATTCGAAATCCTGCGCAATGGTTTCCTTGTCATACGCCGGCTTCGCCAATTTCTCCAAAGCTTCCTCGCGCGTCATCTGGTTGGTCAGGATCAGGCTCGAATAATGCGCACGGTGTTTCTGGTACCCGAATTTTTCAGGCAGCCAGTAGCTTTCATAAAACTTTGTAAACCGTGATTCAAAATGTTTATGCGCATATTTCTGCCAACCGAATTTATCAACCAGTTCCTGCATCGCCTGTTCCTTAATATACGGCACATGGTTCAGCGGCTTGACCACCCTGACCCCCTTGACAAACCGGTAATACAGCTTGTATTTGAAAATATCCGCCAGCGGAAAAGTCTTTAACGGTTTTTGCCCGAATTTCCTATGGATATCCTTCAACTGCCGCAAGTCTGAAGCATGGTAATGCCATTCCAGCGGCTCCCGGACGCATTCCGTGGAATAATTCGCGCCCGTCAGGATATATTTATGGCCGTGTCTGGCCGCAAAATTATAAAGCCCCGCAAAGAAAGCATGATCCTGCGGAGTGTCTATATGCGCCACCTGGGCCTTAAAAAAGGCTAACTGTAAATCCTTCATTTCCTCCCAGTTAATCACTTCCGTGTAAAGATCAAGCCCAAGCCCGTCAACCAGTTTTTCGATATTGTTCACGGCCACCTGGGAATTCCAGCCCGCATCCACGTGAAAAAGCATCGGGCGAAGCCCTAGTTTCTCTTTTGCCAGATACGCGACATAAGAGCTGTCAACCCCGCCGCTAAGGCCGATCAGGCAATCGTGGTCCCGGCCTTTGCCTTCTTTTCTGATCTTATCGAGCACCGGCTCCAACTGCTTCAGGCCCTGTTCATCCGGGCGCCAGGAAGGCAAAATATTTTTATAGTAGTTGTCGCAATAGTCACATCTGCCCTGTTCGTCAAACCTGATATTGGGATCCGACGTATCCATTACGCAATTATTGCATATCTGATATTCTCTCAGACTCATGTTTATTTCTCCGATATGTTTAATATTTTTTTATAGAAAGACGCGTATTTACCGGCGGCAATTGATATGTCGAGTTTTTCCTGTACCGCCTTTCTCGCCTTTTCCCCCATTTTTTTCCCAAGAGAGGGATTTTCCAGCAGAATTTCAACCTTTTCACATAAAGCCGCAGCATTTTTTATCGGAACAATAAACCCGGATTCACCGTCTTCCATGTTCTCGCTTACGGCTCCGACATCTGTTGAAACGACCGGTTTCATCATTGCCATCGCCTCCCATACCGACATCGGGCCGGATTCGGAAATCGAGGTAAAAACAAAAATGTCCGCGCTTTTTAAAAACGCCGGAATGTCGTCAAGCATCCCAAGGAACTTTATATTATCTTCCGTCAAACCGCAATCCTTTATCTGTTTTTCAAGCCGACGGTAATATTTTTCCTGGCTTCTGAATTTAGGCGCGGCAATGTAAAAAGTCAAATCATCATATTTTTTTACCAGCATGGAAACCATTTCAATGAAATACTCAAGTCCTTTCGTCGCATTGATCCCCGATACGGTGACAATCTTTCTGCCTTTTTCTCGCTTCAGCTCGGCGCTGCCCCCAGCTTTTTCCGGATCAAAAGCCGATGTATCCACCGGCGGATTAATTTCCGCAAGCGGCTTGGATTCAAGCACGCTTTCGCGGATATAATAGTCGTAAACCCTTTTTCCCGTAACAATAACGCCTGCGGCCAGATGTTTTGCAAGCGCCTTGCAGACCAGCCGCACACTGCCGGCCATCAGTTCGTCTTCCAATACCCAGACCAAAGGAATCCCGGCGAACTTCGCGGCTATTGCCGCTTTAAACTGCTGCGAACCGTTTGCCTGCACCAAATCGAACTTTTCCCGGCGAAATAACGAATAAAGCAGAATTATTTCAGGAATAAAGCGAATTACGTATTTGAAGAATATTTTCTTTTCCTTGCTCAGCCGGGTAATGTTCAGAGCGGAACATGTTATTCCTCTATCAGTCAGTTCCCGTCCGAACCTCTCCGAATCGTCCGTCGGATAAACGACATGGGTCCGCATCTTATGGCCGTATGCCTCAAGCCCTTTTGCCACCTGGGTTATCCGGTGCTCAGGGCCGCCGAAACGGCCCTCTTCGTCCACGCTGCATATTTTTATTTCACAATTCATTATAACTGATCATTTCCATCTCAAACGGCATTTGTCTGACCACTTGCAAACTAAGTGGTCAGACAACTGATGCCTGTTCTTATTTTTTACCTTATCAGTTCCAGTCGTTTTTTGATTTCTTCAGCCACGCCGGAAATGATTTCATCAAGGCTTTTCCGCGGCTCCCAGCCGATAAGTCCTTTTATTCGTTCAATGGACGGCACACGACGCTGCATATCCTCAAAACCGCCGTTCGGATAGACCTGCTCATAAGGTATAAGCTTGATTTCAGATTTGCTGTTCGTAAGTTTTACGATTTTTTCCGCAAGCCCCAGGATAGAGATTTCATCGCTTGAACCGATATTTATAACCTGAGCTTCACATTTTTTATCCGCCATTAATTTACATAAAGCCCCGATGACGTCATACACATGACAGAAACACCTGGTCTGTTTACCGTTCCCATACACATTCAGCGGAAGTCCTTTCAGCGCCGCTCCTACCAGGTTGGGAATTACCATTCCATAGGCGGCGGCCTGACGCGGCCCTACCGTATTAAACAATCTCACAACCACTACCGGAAGCTCAGATTCCTTGGCATGCGCAAGCGCCAGGAATTCATCCAGCGATTTGGCGCAGGCATACGCCCAACGATGCATGGTTGTCGAGCCTTCCACCCGGTCCCCGTCTTCTTTAAACGGGACATCTTTGCTTTTTCCGTATACTTCGCTGGTGCTTGTAATCAGGACTTTCTTGCGGTACCTGGCGGCGTATTTAAAGACGACCGCGGTACCGTCAAATATCTTTTCAATCGTTTCCACCGGCCTGGCCATAATCAGTTTCACCCCGACCGCTGAAGCCAAATGAAATATAGCGTCACAATTTCTTACCAGAGGTTCCATCAGAACGGAGTCCAATACCGAGCCGATAATTATATTGAATTGCGGATGTTCGATTATAGCGTCCAAGTTATGAATGTCACCGGTAGATAAATCATCGATAACCGTAACCGTATTACCTGCCGCAATAAGTTTTTCCGATAAATGTGAACCGATAAAACCAGCGCCGCCGGTAACAAGGTAATGTTTTGAATTGCCGTTCATTGCGAAATCTCCTTCTTTGCTTATTTATTGTTTTCTCCAAGTTCGTTTACGATCTGAATGAACTTATCAGCCCATTGTTCAAGCCCGAAAACAGCCCCCAGTTTTTTACTTTCTTCATAGGCCTCATCAAGTCGCCAATCAGGCAAAGAAGCCGCAGCCCTAAGCCGGTCAGCCAACGCTTTAACAGAACCTACAGGAAATTCAAATCCGTTTTTATGAGTTAAAAATTCTATCCGGTTTCCCACTACGCTGCTCAAAATAAGCCCACATCCTGTCGAAGAAGCCTCCACGACAACCAGCGGCCAGTGATCAGTTAACGTAGGCAGCACAAAGAAACGTGATTGCTGTAAAGCCTTAGCGATTTCCTCCGGAGATGAGAAGGGATGACATTCTATTCCAGGGCAATCTACAAGCAACTGCCGGCAATCCCCGGCTCCATACGCAAGTAGCTTCCATTCAGGAAAATCCTTATGAAATTCCCTAAAGGCGGCAACTAAGTCAGGAATTCCTTTTAACCGGGTCAAACCGCCGACAAAAATAAACTGTTTGGCTCTCTCAGTCAAGGGAGGCCCGGCTGTAAAACAGCTGTGATCCACACCATAACACCCTTGATATATTTGAGAACGCGGCATACCCAGAAAATGCAACAGTTTAGCTCCCGATTTGCCCGGCACCCAGACAGCGGAGGCCCATTTCCTGTAAGACAAACGGAATTTTACCGCTCCCAGCCATTGGCGCATATTGTTTTTCCAGCAATTGTCACAAACCAGTATTGCTTTTCCACCGTTGCGACAGACCTCCTTCCCTAACTTATTGAAAGAAGGGAGAAACCAGCCCGCCTGGAAAAAAATATCCGGCACAGGCAAACCGATATCTTCCCAAGAGTTCACGTTCGAAGGGTCTATCCAACGAATTTTTTGGCCGATAAGCTCATCCGCAAGCTCAGTCGGCAATTGAGGATTTGTCCCTATGACAACCACGGGTCTCCCTAATTTACGAATACCTGACCGTATGAGACGGGTAGCATAGGCTGGAATGCCTGACCATGAAATCACAATGCCAATTTTACTCTCTGACATATTAACAACCCTTTCTCCTTAAAATACTAATTGACACATTTGCGAGGACCTTGTGAGTTTTTTTCTAAAACCCGCCACCAGTGTTTATCATAAAAAATATAGTTCTTATCCGGCAGCATTTTGAGTTGAGCGCCAAAATAACTGTTAAATATTATTCTGAAAGTATTTACCGGAGTCATCGAAGGATACAGCAAACTCTTATTGGCTTGCGGTAAATAAACAGCGTTCAAAATACCCATTTTTTGTTCAAACTCATTATTTGTAAGTTTAGCTAAATCAGTGTTGGGCTTCCATTTGTCCGGATAAGACCCTTCATCCGCTTGAATAATAATTATCGGAGGCGTTTTGGATTTAGATAATATTTTGTCCACAAGTTCCTTTATTTTTTTATTCGCGAATTTTACCTGGTCAACGTACTTTCTTTCCCGGGTTCTCTGTTCTTCCACCGACCGCTCCAGAAAAGTACCGTCAACATTAAATACATACGGGTCATGGGGAATAAGGAAATGCGCAAAAACAAAAACTGGCCCCTGAACATTAGCAGCTTCCGGTAATTTGGCAAATTTATACAGAACTCTCTTCCAATGCTCGGTGCGCTTATCCAGTACTCCGAGTTTGGCGGTTACCGGATACAGCATTGTCGTACGGTACAGCACCATGGAAAACTCCGGCAAAAGACTTAAATTGTAGTCCACGTCCGCCAATTTACTGCACCTGGTAAGCTGAAACCAGGAACCGGAAAGCAGGTATTTGTACCCCTTTGCCTTGAGAAACTTCGCAACTATGGAATTTTCAATTATGGCAGCCATGGCTCTTGTATTTTCAGGAGATTCGCCCATTTTAGCGAACATGGTATTCAAATACTGCATATTCAGCGATGAAGCCAGGGAATGAGTAGTGCAAGGGTAATTGGACGTACTTTGGGCGGCAACATAAAAACCTTTATCCGTCAGGTATTTCAAAAACTCGCTATTATCAAAATTGAAAAAACGTTTTAGCGAAACCTGGTCATTATAGCGGTCAAAAATTAAATAATAGATATCGGGAAACTGTTCATTTGAATTAGACTTTTTTGCAGTTTTTTCAATTTTCAAACCTTCTATGTTTCCTTTCTCAATATTTACTGTACGGAACAATTCAGGGATATTAAAAACTATCCCTGAAAGCGGAATTATTATGAGCACAACAGCCGTCGCGTTGAATAATTTAGTTAAATTAACCAGCGTCCTTTTCGTCTTCAGTAAAAAACAGGCGGCGGCAACTAAAACCGCGCACCACACTCCCATGAGAATCGCATTTCTAACCATTACTAATTTTATGTATGGGCAAAGTAAATCGTGTATATGCCCGTATGAAAAAAACATTATCATAAACACCGACGTCAAAACACCGGCCTTTTTAAGATCACGGTAAAGCAAATAGAATATTCCCAATACGAGCAAGGCAAAAAGCAATACAACGGCAACAGGAACAAGGATATCTGAAAATGAAACATACGTAATACCGCGATTATAAAGAAAAGCAATGGGAAATAGCGCAAATAGAAATGGATGGATAACAAGAAATTTTTTCTTCATTTTATACAAGCCTCAAAAATATTTATTTCTTCTTCATAAGATACAGAGTTCTCTCAGACTCTTTTACTTTTTCCGAACGTACCAGCGAGAAATATTCTTTAAAAGCGCGTTCAAATCCGTCCTCATTGTAATCAGGGAAAATATCCTCCCGCGTCGTCAGGAGCCTTTTTACCTGAGAATCGCTTTTGGGAACGAATTCTATAATAAGGGAAGCGCATATCCTGCTGAAAAGTTCCGCTATTTTATTGAACGGCAAATTGTTGGAAATCGCCAGATGGTGAATCAGGGCAAGAGCCATAACCGTATCAGCGGGACCACGCTCAATAAAAGACTTCCTTTCCTGGTTTTCCCAACCTATCCCCGGACTCGGATTGGTCAAATCAAGCAAAAGCGGATGAATATTGCTTCTGCCGCTTTTTACGCACTCAAGATAATTTTTCTCAACCGCGGCGGGATCAATATCGGAAGAAACTGTCGGTATCCCCTTGTCAGAGGCGACTCTGCTGAATATGCCGGTGTTTGCGCCGATATCCCAGACTACGGCCGGATTTGTTTTATCCAGAAACTCGCCCACAAGCTGTTTTTTATGCTGCTGGGCAGCGGAAGAATAATTGGTATCCGAATAATAGTCTCCCCATTCAGTCCCGGCCGGCTGCCATTTCAGACTTTTTACCGCGGCCTCCAGGCCATCGACAATCCCCATAAAAGATAAACGGCTCACTTTGCCGGTATCCTTATTTGATACCGCTTTGTCAGCATAGTGTTTCTGACTTTTAGCATGGAGATGTATATGCAAAAGCAAAGAAAGCTTGAACTTGGAACGAAATGGAAGAAGCAGACTTGCCAGATCAAGCGGAATCCCGTCTATGTAGGCCCGCAACAATTCATTCAGCCTAACGTCCCGATAGCTTATCAACGCTAACGGAGCCAGGAAATGCTGACAGAATTGTTTATAGGCAACCCACGGGCTTCCTTTCCGGTATTTCTCAAAAGACAAAGTATCGATGAACACCGGCGCGGCGTTTCTGAACTGAATATTGTAAGCGCTGCAATCCTTGAGCGACATTCCGAACTCGAACGCTATTTTCTGAATTTTAAGAGTCGCCAGCGCCGCGTCTTTTATCTGGCTGAAACACCATTCATACGGGTATGAGATGAAGTGAATCGGTTCCGGCCGAATCACCTTGAAAAGACTTTCCGGTTCCGGGGCTTCAATCTCAACCTCTTCATGAGGTATCAGCAAGCCGGCGTCAACAAGCTTCTGATAAAGTCCAGAATTCATCAGGGTTTCATAATCTTCCCGGCAGGAATTGTTTATCTGGCGGTATATTACGCCGTCCCTGGAAAAAACGAATCCGTCCGGGTCGCGAAATGACGCTTTATCTCGCTGAAATTTCATGCCTCGTCGTCCTTTTTGTTTTTGGAAAAAAGATTCGCAAGGAATGCCTTGACCTGATGCCAGAAAATCTTAATACCGAATAAAGCGCCGGCTAAAACAGCTATAAGTATCTGGAAGATATAACTGCCGGTACCGGGGTCAAGGTAGGCATGGGCATCTTTTATAGAGATCAGGTAAATGCAGGCAAGTATTACCAGTTTATCGAGCCTTGTTGTAAAATTCATTGTTCTTTCCTCCATGTGTTTAATATTTTAAGATTACAAAACTTCTTTTTTAAGCCAGGCGACTAACCTGTCAGTCTGGTGTTTCCAGGTTTTGCTTTTGAGCAGAAAACTTTCAATCGCAATTAAATTCTGTTTTTTTCGTTCATCAGGCCATTGCAATACGTTCAGGATCGTATCTGCCAGGCAACGTTCATTTTCATCCGGCAATACCTCAAGTACCTCACGGTAATCAGGACTGAGTCCGGGAGTCCAAGTACTGACGACGGGTTTTCCGTACGAAAGGTATTCGAGAATTTTGGAAGGGAAATTCATCGTATTACCGTTGATATTGTTCGGCCGCGGATTAACCAGGACTGTCGCCTGACGGTAAATCTGCTGGAGCCTTTCTTCGGAAACGAGTCCGTAAAACTTTATCCTGGGATCAGCTCTGCGGGCGGCTTCCAGTTCTGAACTGCTTCCATGGCCGCAGATCCAGAGCTCTATATCAGGATCACTAATCAAACTGAACGCTTTAAGTAAGAAACTAACTCCGCCCCAGATACTCAGCATTCCG
>JBAYCO010000107.1:0-9756 GCA_041668685.1 Victivallaceae bacterium
ACCAGTAGTCGCAGGAGCAGCCTGCTCCGCGACAAAGACGTCCGCCGGGTTGAGTCGCCTGGCCATACTGAGTGCAAAAGTCGCGGTGCGAGGCCGCACTCGCGACTACTTGTCGGCGGAAGATCAAACGGAAAACCGGAAAGTTAACGGCTCTGAACTGACCGGAACGAATCCCGAAATGTGAGTTATATTAAGCGTTTTCGATATGGCAGCGGCGGTCATATGCCGGACTGGCGACCGGCGCTCCCGGGAGTGTTGTTATTGCCATTCGATGTTCGATGTTCACTAATTAATCGTATTCCTTCAATATATGCGGGAAGCGGTTGGCCTGTAAAATTTTACGCATTTTTGCCGGAGTGCGGCCGTATTTTTTCAAAAAAGCGCGGTGAAAATAACCGATGTTGTTAAAACCGCACTCCAAAGCGGTTTCCATGATTTGCAGATTGGAAGAAACCAGCAGGTCAACGGCTTTTTTCAGGCGGCAATCCAGTATGTATTCGCGCCAGCCGAGTCCGGTGCTTTCCTTTACCAGCGCGGCAAAAGCGGAACGACACATTCCGGCCGCCCTGGCGGCCTGGGCTAAAGTCATTTCCAGAGCCGAATCTGTGGCCGCCCGTTGACATAAGCGTATGACTTTCGAGCGTTTTTCGCTTACGCCGGAACCGGCGGCGGAGGGTTCCAGATCGGTACTCCTGAAAAAAGCCGCCAGCAATTGTACCAGCAGTGCGTTGATGATTTCATTCTGCAATAAACCGGGAGAGGAAATTTCCGTATGGAGAAGGCTGATGGTTTTTATGTTTGCCGCGAGATACTCGGGTTCTGTACCGGAAAAATAACAAGCCTGTTTCTGGCGTTTTTCGATCTGTTCCTGCAAACGGAGATAACCGGCTTGGCCAAAATGGTTCCGGTCAAAACAGACAAATATGAATTCCGCGCCGTTTGCAGTAGGTTCGAGCCGGTGCAGGCAGTTGCTGTAAAGCATAAACGCCCGCCCCGGACTGAACCCGCAACTCTGTCCTTCAATATGCTGTATTCCATGCTTGTTAAGACAGATGAAAAATTCATGCATATCGTGTTTATGCGGTTTCATCTGACTTGTTAATTTTCCGTGACTGCTCCAGATCATTTTTTTTGTACGATAGTATATTATTAATATATTTTTGTGTATGAAAAAGGCTTTATTTTATAATATAATAGTATATAAAATTAAATCAACAGTAAAAGGCAAAACGATTATGCAGATAAAAGATTTTAACTGGGAACGGGAAACAGACATCTGGGAAAAGTGGTGGAATAAGGAACTCGGTCGTCCGCTTTTCCAGATATCGGTTCCCGCTGAACCGGACAATCAGGAACCATTGGAACCGGTTCATAATTTCCTGCCGATGTACGATTTCAGTATTCCGGCCGGCGAGATCATTAAAAAACTGAAAAAAAGGAAAGAGCGCGAAAACGTTTTTTCAGACGCTTCCTATCCGCGGATGTGGATGAATTTCGGGCCCGGAGCGCTTGCCGCCATGATCGGCGGAACCGGGCACTGCGGTGAAAGCACTATCTGGTTTGAGCCGGGTCGTTTTGAAGATTGTGAGATCAGCGATATAAGTGTGAAACTCGATCGTAAAAGCCCGTGGTTTCTGCGGCTTGAGGAATTTTTCGAGGCGGCGGCGAAACAGCTTGCCGGGTTGGTCAACATAGGGCAGACCGATATCGGCGGAGCCCTCGATACTTTGAGCAGTCTGCGTCCCGGAGAAAAGCTTATATTTGACATGTTCGATAACCCGGACGAGGTTAAACGACTGGTCTGGGAAATCCATGAAGCCTGGTTTGAAACTTTTGATTATTTCAATTCGCTGCTTCCTGAAAACAACCACGGATATTCAAGCTGGGCGCAGCAGCTTTCGCAGAAGACTTATTATATGCTGCAATGTGATTTCGCTTATATGATTTCTCCTGAGCATTTCGGTGAATTCGTCTTGCCGGAACTGGCCGCTTCCTGTCGGCGTATCGAGCGGCCTTTCTATCATCTTGACGGCAAAGGGCAACTGCCGCATCTCGATCAGCTTTTATCTATACCTGAGCTGGCCGGCGTTCAGTGGGTTCCGGGCGACGGCGCTCCCGACTGTTCTGAATGGCCGGAAGTATACCGGAAAATCGCCGCTTCCGGCCGCTTGATGCAGGTCTTTGCGCAAGAGGTGAAAACAATTGAAAAAGTCCTGACCCAGGTCGATAATCCTGAACTGATCCAGTTTATCGGGAATATCAACGCGGGAGAAGAAGAGCGGCTGAACAAAATCTACCGCAGGTTTGGAATTGAGCCGGTGAAAATTTAGTTTTGAGATATATTTTCCAGTTCTTCAGCGTCTGCTTTATCTTTCAGGCGTTTTGAAAGTTTTTTCACTTGTATTAAATCGGCAAGAGAAATAATTTTTACGGTAACTCCCTGGATTTCCGCATCTTGCAGGTCACTGAAAATAATATTGTTGTTAACGCCTTTCAGACTGGTTAAAAAGTCTATTCGGTTGGGTTCTGAGCCGATATGGACGGCGGCGCCCTCTTTGGCAAAATATTCCAGCGGAATTCCTGCTTTGCCGAAGCCAAAGGCTGACAGCGCTTTCATCATTCTGGCAGCGTTTTCAAGGGAAGGATAAATCAGAAAATCAATATCCTGGGTAGTTCTGATATAGCCGTAGTAGTTCACCGCAAAGCCGCCGACGAGTGCGTAACGGACACCGTTTTTATGGAATATATCTATCAGGTTTTTCATATCCGGGGACAGGAACATAGCTGTATTCACCAGTTTAGGAGTTCGTAAGATACTATTTTCTTTATTTTTTCAGAAGTCCATGCTTTGCCGAATACGCGTTCCTGCAAAAGGGCGAATTCCCGCATTCTCTGTTCCGGGGTCATTGCCTTTCGCCGGGAATATTCGGCTTTGTTTTCTTCTTCCAGAGAATTAAAAACTTGTATTTTCAGACTTTTTTCCATGACTATATTATACTGGATATTTGTTTTATTACAAATTATTATGAGTCCCCGGATATTCTTTCGCCTGAATAAGCGGTTCAGCGTATTTTCCGGTATTGTACCGGCGAAACCCCGATAACGTTTTTGAACGTTCGCGAAAAAGAATAGATGGACGGGAAATTCAGCCGTTCGGCGGTTTCCGAGACGTTCAGGTTCCAATAGGTCAGGAGTTCGCAGGCTTTCCTGATCCGCGCCTGCTGGTGCATGGTTTTGGGCGGGATGCCGTGAACCTGGCGGAAAAGCTTCCTGAAATGCGATTCGCTTAAGCCTGATTTCGCTGCCAGTTTTTTTATGTTCAATGCGGCGTCGGGATGTTCCGTAATGTATTTTCCGGCCGCAAGTAATCCGGCGCGGTTAAGTTCCGTTTTGCCTGCGCTTTGCGAGATCTGTTCCCTTATTTCCGTCAGGAGTTCAAGCATTATTCCCGAAATGCGTACGGCATTGTCCGCACGGCCGTTGCAGTGCAGGGAACATATTCTGATCATCAGGTTTTTCACTGAATCGGGATTGACCAGCGGCAGTTTTCCATTGATACCGGCCCAGAACGGGTCATCGATTTTCGGGTGCATAAATTCCCTGAAAGCGGACAGGTCTTTTGTCCCGGCCGGGATGCAGGCGTCCCAGCAGCTTCGCCCTGGGTCGTATATGAGGTCGAAATGCAGATAAACGCAATGCATTTTTTCGGAAGTGCCGCGCATGGCGTGAAGCGTATCCGGGGGAATCAGGACGGCATCCCCGGCGGCGACGGGAAAAGCTCGTCCTTCAAGGGAAAAAACGCCTTCACCGGAAGCGATGAATACCAGCAGGTAATCAAGAAGTTTGCGGTCGGCCATTTCCCAGCGCGGCCGCCACTGGTTGCCGCTCTGCCGGACGTAAGGCGAAAAATCCCGCAGCATCCGGCTTTCTTCGGCGTTTAAGGCTTCCGGCTTCCTGAAACCCGGTATTTTTCCCATTTGTACCATAATAAAAGTCGTTTTTGTTAAATAATAATCAATTTTGTTAAATAATTACGTGTAAATTAGCGGTATATTATAATAAAATATAATCGTTTTTAATAAAAATCAATATTGCGAGGTGCAAATTATGCGCAAGCCTGATTTCGACAATATCAGAAGGGTTCTGGACCGTTCAGTTCCCGAACGTCCGACTTTATTTGAATTTTTCCTGAACACTGAGCTTTACGCGAAACTGACGGGTGAATCGGAACCGGAGGAAAACGCGAAAAACCGCCGGCTGATAAAAGCTTTCCGCAACGCCGGATATGATTACGCGACGATCCATCCGCCTTCAGGGATATATTTTAAAAATAATATGCCCGATTCCGAGGAAACATTATCGCTCAACGCTTACGACAGCATCCGCGACCGCGAAAGTTTCGATAATTATCCGTGGCCTGATCCTGATAAATGTGATTACTCGATATATGACCGTTTGAATTCCGATCTTCCAGATGGTATGAAAGCTATCGTCTGCGGGCCAGGCGGCGTGCTGGAAAACGTGATCGCGCTGCTCGGTTATGACAATATGTGCATCATGACGGTTGCCGAACCTGAATTTCTGAAGGCTGTTTTCGACCGGGTAGGGGCCGTGCTTGTAAGGCATTATGAGACAGCTTCGCAGTTTGACTCAGTGGGGGCGCTGATTTCGAACGATGATTGGGGCTTCAACAGCCAGACTATGCTTTCCCCGGTCGACTTCGAAAAATACCTTTTCCCGTGGCACCGAAAGATCGCCGCTGTCTGCCATAAGGCCGGGAAACCGGTCATTCTCCATTCATGTGGAGATTTGCACGAGGTTATGGACGTTATTATCGACGATATCGGCTATGACGGCAAACACTCCTATGAAGACAAGATCATGCCGATTGAAGAGGCTTATGAAAAATACCACTCACGCATTGCGTTGCTGGGCGGGATCGATCTGGATTTCGTCTGCCGGCATAGTCCCTCGGAAGTCTATGAGCGTTCCCGGAAAATGCTTGAACGCTCGGCGAAACGCGGTTCATACGCGCTCGGCACCGGCAACAGCGTTCCGGCCTATACCCCGGACGAAAATTATTTCGCGATGACCAGGGCGGCCCTGGAAGCTTAATTTCAGGATAAGCGCGTCTTCCGTTTATTCCGGTTTTGTCTCTTTTAATACTGTTTTTCTTGATAACGGCCTTTTGAGGCGGTACATTAAGGCAGGCAAAAGCTTATCATGGAGAGCGGATGTTCAAAAGAATAGGCATAAAAGCGAAAATATTGATAATAATGCTGTTTCTGGCGGTGATCAGTTTCGGCGCAGCTGCGGTTCTGACCCTCGAAAACATAAAGAAACTGGGCGGTTTTACCCTGTATTCCTGTAATGTGCTGGGCGACCGGACTTTTGATGACAGCAAAGGCGCTTTATTAAAACATGCCAATGAGGAATTGTTGTCCCTCGTAACCGGCCAGGCCATGATCGCCAATGTCCAGTTCGAACGGATTGAGGATGAAATGGCGATGCTCGCTACTCTAAGCGGGCGTTACCTTCAGGAAGAAAGTAACTCCGTTTCCAGGGATGACGCGCAGCGTTTCCTGGCGGCGGCCAAACCGGCATCGCCGTACAGCCGGTCGCGAATAATGGTTTATACGAAAGATGCCGGAGAGGAATACCGGCGTAATCTGGCGCTTGTCGGCCGGCTTCATCCCCTCTTGAAATTCATTTACGGTAATCACGCCGATTTGGATATGGCTTATGTGTGCGCCTCGAACGGCTATTATGTTTCTTATCCGTGGTCGGAACCCCAGCAAGACTTTTCTCCTTTTGATCGCGACTGGTATCGCGAAGCCGTTAACGCTAACGGCGTACAAGTATGGGTAGGCCCGTATATTTCGGCACATAAAGATAAAATAATATTGACTTGTGCCAGGGCCGTTAAAAATACGAAAGGGGAAGTTATCGCGGTCTGCGGTGTGGATATAACCGTCAGGGAAATAACCCGCAGCTTCATAGGGATGCGGATACTCCAGTCTGGGAGCGCCTTCCTGGTTGATAAGGAAGGCAATGTCCTTGCCCGGCGGAATATGAAAGAGGAGGGTATGGTATGGCACGACAGTTACAAGAAGGAAAATCTTCTGGAAAGCCCTAATCCCAATCTGCGTAAACTTGCCGGGAAAATGATTGCCGGAGAGGAGGGCGTTACGGTAGTCAACAATGAGGACGGAGAAGCGGAATTATATATAGCGTACGCGCCTGTATCCGTTACCGGATGGAGCGTCGGGGTTGCCGTAAAAGCCGAGGTGCTGGCGGCTTCCGTCTTCAAAGCGGAACTGGCGATGGAGAAAAATATCCATAAGCACAGAAGCCGGGTTAAGGATTATTTTAACCGGAACCTTAGTATTTATCTGGTGGCTGGTGCGTCGGTTCTGGTTCTGGTTGTGATATGGGGCCTGTTTTTCTCCCATAAAATAACCGCTCCGATCCTGATGCTTAAAGAAAAAGCCATTAAAATAATGCAGGGCAATTTTGACAGCGGCATTCACCTGAACACCGGGGATGAACTCGAACGCCTGGACAAAAGTTTTGACAACATGACGAAAGAAATATCCCGTTATATGGAACATGTCAGGACTACCGTAAGGGACCGGGAGAAAACGGAACAGGAATTTGCCGTTGCCGCCAATATCCAGAATCTTATGCTTCCGGCGAAATTCAGGGAAATTCCGGAACTCGCGATTGAATTTTTCCTCAAACCCGCGCATGCGGTCAGCGGTGATTTTTACAACTGCGTCATGACCGATGAACAACATTTGTTTTTCTGTATCGGCAAGGTCGCCGGCAGAGGGGTTCCGGCGGCGATGCTGATGGCGCGGGTAATGACTCTCCTTAGCCACTTGGGGACAATGAAAGTTGAGCCGGAAAAACTCCTGCGTATTGTGGACAATGCCTTGAGCATAAACAACAAAACCGATATGGCCGTTACCGCGTTCTGCGGCAGCCTGGACATAAAAACCGGCAAACTGATATTCAGCAACGCCGGACAGGTTCCTTCCGCTTATATCCATAAAGGCGGTTTGCGCGCCCCGAAAATGGAGAAATCAGTGGTTCTGGGGATTGGCGCGGCGAGCGAAAAAGCTTTTAAACAGAATACGTTGCAGCTGAATCCGGGCGACATTCTGCTGTTTACGACGAACGGTATTGACAAGCTTGAGAACGAAAGGGGCGAAATTTTTGAAGGCCGTCATTTACTTAGTTTGCTGAAAGATTTTAAAGGAAGCCTGAAGAGCCTGGTTAAATTCACGTCCGGCTATTTGAAGGAATTTTACGGCGACGACATCTCCCGGACGGATATTGCTTTGCTCGCAATCGAATATAAAGGCGGTTCCAAATGAAGAAAATGTCCTTGAAAAACAGAATAATGCTGTATTTCGTTATAATACCGCTTGGCGCTTTCATTACGGCGGGCTGCATTATTATTCTGGATATGTTCGAATTGCGGGAGTTCGCCGCCCGGACCGGGAGCGACATAGCGAACGAAGCTTCGCAGGAAAGTATTTACGCGCTGCAGAAAGAAGTGCGCTCTGAACTGCAAATGCTTGCAGAAGTCCAGGCGTCTATCTGTCAGCTTAAAATGCGGCGGGCTCTTGCCGGAATGGATGACTTGGACGCGCTGTATAAGGATATTCATTCCGGCGTCTATCGCCCCGGCGATATGGGGTTTATTGCCGGCAACAGCCCCGGTTCAGGAAACATGGGGAACCTGACACACATTAATTACCCGGAGACGCTCAGCAGAAAAGAAGTTGAAGAAGGTTTGGAGAAACTGACCATGATGTGCAGCGCGTTCAAATTTTCCTGCGCTTATAATGATTATTACTCCGGAATAGGTATTGCGCTGCCGAACGGTTTGTTTTTCAAATATGACTGGTTTCCGGTTCCTTTGGATTATGATGTCCGGGAAACCGAATGGTTTAAGACGGCGGTTGCCGAAAAGGGAAAATTTACCGGTTTTGACCCGGTACGTTCCCCGTCAAGTAATAAATTGCTTTTGACCGTTTCCAAAGCGGTTGTTATTGACGGCAAAGTGGAAGCGGTCCTTGTGCTCGATATCTTGCCCCAAAGTGTTTCCAATGATTTTATTGTGACCAGCGGTACCGGATGTTTCGCGTTTATTATGGCGTCTTCCGGTAATATTGTGGCAAAGGAAGACCTGGCCGGTAAAAAGCTTTCGTGGAATATTCCTCTTAACGAAAAAGCTGAACTTGATAATATTGCGAAAAGGATTACTCCAGGCCGGAAAATGAGCTTTGCCACTAATTTTAACGGGGAGCGTCTGGATGTGGCTTTTGTTCCCATGACTCCGGGGCACTGGGGAATCGGGGTTGCAACCCCGATCAGGAATATCCGCACCGCGGCCGGGAAAGCCGTCGGCGAGATCAAAGAGAAAAAAGACTCATATATATTGTCTACCCGTAAATATATAGAAGCTAGGGCCTTGGCATATCTTGGAGCCGGCTTGATCGCTGCGGTGATCATGTTGAGCCTGGCGGTTGGTCTGGCGCTGCATATCGGCAAACCGGTAACGCAGTTGGAAGCCGGAGTCGAAGAGCTGGGAAAAAGAAAGCTGGACAGAAAAATCGAGTTGAACAGCAATGACGAATTTCAGGAGTTGGGAGAAACCTTTAACGCCATGGCGTTTGAGCTGGGCCGCCAGATCGAGAGTCTCAAGGAAAATATCACCCATCAGGAACGGGTCAGGCAGGAACTGCTTGTCGCCGCGGAAATCCAACGGTCGATGCTGCCGGATACTTCCGTGATTTCCGCGGCCCATGACGAATTTGATATTTATGCGGAAATGCACCCGGTCAAGGAAGTCGGCGGTGATTTTTATGATTTCTTCTTTGTTGATGAAAAACACCTGTTTTTCACTATCGGGGATATTTCCGGCAAAGGGCTTTCCGCGGCGCTTTTCATGATGCGTTCCCTGACGCTGCTCAGGCACGAAGCCGAAGACAACGTGCCGCCTGATGAGATATTCGTCAATGTCGGCAACGAACTGGAAAAAAATAACGATTCCTGCATGTTCCTTACCGGAGTCTGCGGCCTGCTGAATATCGATAGCGGTGAAGTTTTGCTCAGCAATGCCGGGCATCCCCCGCCTTGTTTGCGACGCGGCGGGGAATTTGAACCCATCCGTACCGATAAAGGCGTTGTCGTCGGGGCGCTGCCGGTTAACAATGACCAGTTCGCGCTTACCAGGCTGCGGCTTAAGAAAGGCGATACTTTGTTTTTCTATACCGACGGGGTTACGGAAGCGTTTAACGCCAAGGGCGAGGAATACCAGCTTGAACGCCTGTATGCGGCCTTGAGAAAACTGTCCGGCGCCAGCCCCAGGGAGATACTTGACGGTATTTCCGACTCCATTGCGGATTTTACGGAAGGCGCTTCGCAGTCGGATGATATAACCATGCTGATAATAAAATACTATGGCTGAAAGAACCCTTGTTTTTCTTGAGCTTAATTCTTCGTATTCGCATTCGATGCCCGGCTATTGCATGCTCCGCGCCCTGGCGGAACGGGAAGCGCCGGAATGGCGCTGGAAACATGTTGAAACTACGATTAAAACCCCGCCCGGAGAAATCATTCGAAAAGTTGAAGCCCGGAAACCGGATATTCTGCTGGCTACCGCTTATATTTTTAATTTTCACCTTCTGCTGGAAGTCGGCGCGGAATTAAAAAAACGCTGCCGGGCACTGCAAATTTTTTTGG
>JBAYCO010000108.1:0-9747 GCA_041668685.1 Victivallaceae bacterium
CGACTATTTTGTCGATTGGAACTATTACAGCTCTGGAAGCGGCCCGTATATCAGTTACGGCGGTGATATGATTCTTGACGCGAGACACAATACCGGCTGGAATCTGCTTTTCTGTGACGGGCATGCGGGATTTCATCCCGGAACTGTTCTTTTAGGTACAACCTGTCGCTATACAGATTAGTATCAGGCATTAATTGATTAATGGCACGGCTGGAAACAGCCGTGTCTTCATTCGACTCATAACGAGGAGATAGTAGTGTGAGAATAATTATAATATTTCTATTTTTATTGAGAATGCCTTTTGCGTTCGGTGATAATATCGGCAAAAATATTTCCGGCGATTTGTCGATAGACAAGGGAATATTTACCTTTAATTTCCCGGCCGGAAAAGACGATCCGCATGCCAAAAACCGAATACTGGTAAAAATCGGGGAATTCACGATCTGTAAGCTCAACCCGTATGCGCATGCCCCCAAACATAAATATGCCGCATGGAATAAGCAGAAAAGGGGCTTTAAAAATACTGAGGGAAATATTGTTGTTTATGAATCCGTTTACAGTGACAGTGACGGCAGGGAAACCTGCGTTTCTACGGAATTCGACTGCAATACTGATAATGAGATAAAAATAAAGATTACTGCTGTTTCCAACGGTAAAATAAGGCTGAATGAAATTGCTTATGGCGGGATAGAGCTTAACTCTTCTTACTGTGCCGGACGGAAACTTGTTTTCGACCGGAAGCAGGAAGTCTGTTTACCCCGGAACTTTGAGAAGAAATTCCTTACGGAAAAAAATTACAAAACGGTGCAGGCGCCTTTAAACGAAGGTGTTTTGCTGGATATCTCCAATTCCGGCAATGCCGCTTATAAATGTATCGTGCTCGATTATCGTCAGCAAGGCAAAAAGTATTTCCGCCTTAATTGCCTGAAATACGGAGTAACCCTGAACTCGCAAAACCCTTTTTGTATGGAACTGAAATTAAAATTGAAAGGCGCGGTAAATAACGCGCAGACTGGTTCGGATATAAATGTCGGTATCTATAAAGCGATCGGCTCTTCCGGTATAAACGCGGGCTTGAAAAAGGTTAAAGGCATCAACGCAAAGGTGATTACGGACTTTGCGAAGATGGCGAATTATGATGTTCTGGTTTTTCCCAGCATCAAACCCTCGACTACCCCGGAGTGGAGGGAATTGCTGCGTTCTTATGTTAAATCCGGTTATGGGGTGATACTCCTTCATGACACCTGCGGCTACCGGGGGTGGCCGACGCCTCTTTTCCCCGAACTGGTAAAAGGCGTTGGCCGGCAGGAATCCGCCCTTATGGTAAAAGCAGGCGTCAGCCATCCGGTCGTTAACGGGATTCCCGAAAAATTTGAGCATGCCTACTTTGACCACATTATTCTCGAACCGGGACGGAAAGGGACCGTCATAATGAAGGATAAAGAAGGGTGTCCAATAGTAGTGGCGGGAGAATTCGGCAAAGGCCGCGTAGTCGCGTTCGGCAATCTTTGCGGGCTGTCCTATGACAAACAGCATGGAAATGTAGAAAAGTCGCCGGAAAACGGTGAACTGAAATTACTGTTGAACAGTATAAAATGGGCGGCTTCCGCAAGCGGCAAAAATGAAAAATTGAAGCTGTTTACCAGTTACGGTATGAAGCGGCAGAGAGAATTTGACGGCTGGGCGAAGCGGGAGGAGCGGAAAGCGAATTTATTGCTGGATGATCTGAAATATGATTTTTTAACTGAATATAATTTCTTTATCAGGAAAGACCTGGAAAAACCGGGAACCGGCAAATTAAATGCCATACGGCGGGAAGCGGAAACTTTAAAAAAAGAAACGGAAAACAAAATATCAATTTTTGAGCAGGAAATAAAGAAAATATTTTCTTCGGTCAGTGAAGAAAAATCTGCGCGGATGCGGGCGGAACTTAAAAAACTTTACCATCAACTCGACGTTTCCGGTTCGCAAATAACCGGACAAATCATTTCCCTTAAGGAAAAAATTAAAAACGCGACAGGCGCCAAAAAAGAAACTTACGATATCTGGAACAAGGACCAGTTTAAAAATAATTTTACTTTTTTTCAAATGCTTGGGCCGGGATTTCCGCCGCATGCCGGAAAAACGGCCGGATGCCGCCCCGCGCTGCCTCAGCTTTTTTCTATTTTGAAGCAGGAACTGCATACTCAGATAATTGTTCAAGCCTACGTAATGCCGTTTGAAAGGCCGGAAAAAGAGCGTGTTTTGGCCGCGAAACAACTAAATGAACATCTGGACTGGGCATATCAGAACGGGCTGCAACTGGTATTTGTCCTGCGGAGGCCGTGGAACGCCCATAAATGTTCGATCCCGAAGGGCAAAAAATGGAACCCGCAACGCTATATTTGTTATTCGCATCCTGAAAACCGGAAAATTTTAAAGGAAATGGTCGGGAAGATGGTTGATGCTATGCGCGGTCATCCGGCTTTCAGGGGTATTTTCCTGGATGAATGGACTAATGGCGGAGGCAAATGTCCCTGCTGTATCAAGGCGTTTAAAGACTATCTGAAAAAGAAATATCCGAATGCTGAATTTGAAAAGCTGGGAATAAAAGATATCGACCGGGACGTTACTGCCGGCAATATGGCGCGGGAGAAAAACCAGGCGCTCTGGATGGAACATCAGGAATTTAACGCGCGGCAGATGCTGGATACTTTCAGGGAACTGTCGGACCATGTTCACTCGCTGGACGAAAAATTTATTTTCTGGCCGGTTTCCATGGTGGATACCATTGGGTTCGCTCATGCGGAATTCAGCAGGATCGGCGATATTTCCAGTCTGGACCCGTACTATGACACGAAAGCCGTCGAACCTTTTTTCTGTGACCTTCAGAAAAAAACCACTGCTCTGCTGTTCGAACTTTTTGTTGGTTATCAATACTGGGGCGGAGACTGGGTGAAAAAAGCCGGACTTGATTTGTCTATTGGTACCGTTCATGCCGACGGAATTTCTTATTTCATCTGGCCGCTGTTCTGGAAATATCCGCCGCGCACCTGTGTCGATCCGCATACGAAATGGACGCCCGGAATGTGGGAAGCGGTAAAGGACGCTGTTGACCGGGCAAATAAGGTGAAAGATTATCTTGTCGGGGCGAAAGATATTTGTGATACCGCCATCTTGTATTCTGAGAGAAGCAGGCTTGTACTGGGCAGGAGCTATCTCGCTCAACAGGTTGGAGCGTATAGTATTTTCACCCAGGAACATATTCCTGCCGCTCCCGTATATGCCGAGAACTTGACGCCGGACATGTTGCAGGATTATTCCGTTCTGGTTATGCTTGATGCCGTCGCATTGACTGAAAAACAAATGGATATTATCCGGAACTGGGTAAAGAAAGGGGGAATTCTTCTGGCAAGCGCCCGGTCGACCGGCTTTGATCAGTGGGGCGGAAAGCTTAAAGATTACCGGCTTAATGACCTTTTCGGCGCTTCTTTCCTGAAAAGGGTAAGAAGCGATAAAATAATCAGAATGAAAATAAGTTCGTCTCATCCGTCGCTTGGAAAATTGTCTGAAGCTGATGAAATTTCCTATAATAACGTTTTCGGTTATGATCTGGTAAAACCCACAGGTCGGGGGAAGCTTGTCGCGCGCTGGGAAGACGGAAATCCCGCGCTTATAATCAATGATTATGGTAAAGGAAAGGTGGTTTTCTGTACGGCTTCCGGTTTAGGATTTTGCTGTGATAAATATAAAAATAATGAAAACGGCTATTACTCGGATTTCATCAATTCCAGATATTTATCGGGAATCGGTGATTTTTTTGCGAATGTAGTGATTGCGGGATTGAAAAACCGGAAAAAATCTCTACCTTTTAGAATGATTAATTGCCCTGGGCATGTAGAGACGGTAATGAAACGCAAAGGGGGAAACTATATCCTTCATTTGTTAAATTACGATCCTGCCGGGAAAACCGTAAAAGGTGTGAGCGCTGAAATATGTGTTCCCGCGGCCGGAAAACCGAAGATTTTTTACCCGGCGGATAAAACTGCTGTCCCATATCTGCTCAAAGAAGGGCGAATCTGTTTAAAAGTCAGGAATTTTGACGTTCATGAAATGATCGTCATTCAGTACGAATAATTTTGAATTCAGGAAAAATCGCAGGCAGTTTTTTTATGGGTAATGTATATGAGCAGATAAGCGGATATATTTCATCCGATCACCACTATATGACGCTGGCGGCATGCCGGACGCTTCCGGCGGAACAGCGGGAAATGATAAAAAGAGAGGCCGGGCTCCTCATCAGGTATTTTTGCGAACTGCCGGACTGCGGCTGGTCGATTTTCGGAACTCTCGGCGAATGGGAGATCGATAATCATTTTTCCTATGATATCCGCCGGGATTTAAACGCTTCGTTTTATCTGGGCTGGAATCCCGTGACCGGAACCGGGAAAAGATTCGAGCATGATGCTTGCGGCGGCCTTGAAGCCGTCCCCTTTTTGCTGGAAAAAGCTGTTGCCGCCATGCAGTCCGGCCGTTTACGGGACGGACTGGCCCTTACGGGAGCCGCCTGTCATTATCTTCAGGATGCGGTGACTTTCCCTGAACAGCAGGTGCTGCATCGCCGGAGCATGAACCAGGTCCTGGCGATAGACCCCGGCGATTACCGGCCGCAAATTCTTTTTACGGATGCCGGGAATATTGCCGAAGCGGCGGAACGTATTTATACGGTGCGCGTTAAACCGCTTTTGAGCGAGTATGCGGGCGGGATCCGGAACGCTATTTTTACCGGGGATTTTGCTTTGCGCCGGCGGCTTCACAACCAGTGCGACCTCTTCGGAGCGCATATTACCGCCGATATTCTTCATACGATATTGCAATTTTATAAAAAGGCTGAAGAAACCCGGCTGCCGGTTCGCGAGGAATTCGTCAATATCGACGAGGAAGGACTGCCCGCCGCTTATTTTATTGACCGTGACGACAGCGAAGTATTCCAGGGGTATGCGGCGGTGGAAGGCAATCATCCGCGCGGTTTCGATCTTCGTCTGACGGCGGGACTGCAACTGCGGCTTTCCGCTGCCGGCGACGCTGAAATCCGCTGGAAGCAAAGTATCGTTAACTCTATACTTGCCGTTCCCGGCAAATACCGCTTCCAGGCGAGCGTATATGCTCTTGACAGCGTGGGCGATAACGGACTTCGCCTGTTGTTGTATGACGTCTGCTGGAATCCCGTGAAGAAACTGTGTATCCCGCTGGAAAACGGTGTCGGCTGGAAGCATGCCGCGCTGGATTTCGATTTAACTTCGGAAGTTAACGCCGTTGGGCTGGAATTCTTTTCGCGGAACAATACCGGGACTTTGCTGTTGGATCATTGGGAATTGGCCGAAGCTTCTTCCGCAACTGTTGTTGCCGACTCTGCCCCGGCAGAGGATAATGTGAGGCTGGAACTGCAAGCGACATCAGGATATTATCAGCATGACATATCGCCTTTGGGTTCCCAGAACGAGCCCATTACCAGTGTCAGGAAAAATATGGCGGCCTGTATTTCGGCCGGCGATGAATTTGTTTTCGACGGCGAATCGTTTATCGAAATTCCCTGGCATCCGCGTTATTTCCCGTTGCAGGTAAAGGAAACTTTCGAGCTGGACCTGATGTTTCTGCCGGAAAGCCCCGACGGGGAACTCATGATGAGCGCGACTACGGAATACCGGCCGTTGAGCGGCTGGCGGCTGTTCCTGAAAAAACGCCGCCTGTGTGTTGCCGTATACAATGGCGATGATGAATATGTCCTTGAAATAGAAGATCATCTGCCGGAGCCCGGGAAATGGCATTCCGTAAACCTCAAATTAAGTCCGGACAACGAAATCAGCGTTACTCTTGACGGCAGGACTTTCTCCGGCAAAGCCGGTTTTTCGAGAACTTACAGCAATATCGGGCATTTTATCGGCAGTTGCGCCGGCGTTGCCGATTTCTTTACCGGCCGTATCAAAAATCTGCGGATACTTGCTTCAAGTAGCGCCGTGTCTCGATGAGACCGGCGACATGAAATGTTGACAGGCCACATAATGTTCCTCATTGCCGCTTTCATCGAAAGCCGGCCTACCAGGTTGCAATTGATGTCAAATTTTGAGATTAATACAGTATACTTGTCCTGTATTCAATAATTTTATTGTGGAATTTATATTTTGCATGAACCGTTTAAGTTGCATTTCATTATTTTAAGGGCATATTGAATGCGGATTTAAAAATATGCCCAGGAATTCAAATGCGCCGAGTATATAAAACCGCATTCGTACTGTTTCTTTTTTGTATTTTGATGCCGGGTTACGCGGAAAACGCTCAGGATTCTCCCGGTTTCTGGGAGAATTTTGTCAATTTCTTTCTTCCCCATGCCGAAAAAAGACGGATTCTGCTGCGCCGGGAAACGCGCTATTTCATGGTTACTGTTGAAGAGGACAGTAAAGGCGCGCGCCATCTCGTTTTCAATCCCGTCAAAGGCTCGCAGGGAATATGGAACCCGAAGAAGCCGGACGAGATCATTTCAAACTACTGCAAATACATGACCCTGTTCATGACCATGATCGAACGTCCGCCGGAAAGAGTCCTTTTTATCGGATTAGGGGTCGGGATACTGCCGCGCTTTGTCGGGAAACGCTTTCCCTCGGCAATTATCGATGTGGTGGAAATAGACCCGGATATCCCGGATATAGCCGCTAAATACTTTGCTTACGCCAAAACCGCTGATACCAATATCATTATCCGGGACGGGCGGGATTTTATCAACCGGGCGGAACATAAATATGACCTGGTTTTCATTGACGCTTACAACGCGCGCAGCATTCCCTTTCAACTGACGACGCTGGAATTTTACCGTAAAGTGCGCGCCGCGCTTAAGCCGCACGGCATTGTTTCCGTGAATATCGCCAATCTCGGCAAACCGCGCTTTATTGCCAGTGAAATAAAAACTATCATGACGGTTTTTCCGCAGCTTGATATTTATGTGTGTCCCGGCGGGAGTAACTACATCCCCTTTGCTGCTCCCGAACGTGGAATCGAGCGGGCGGCGATGGATGAAAAGGCTGTGAAATTCGATTCGGAACGGCGTTTCAGCTACGGCATGAAAGATATGCTGAAGACCCGGATGCAAAAAACAGAAATTGAAAACATGCTTGAGAACGCGATTATCCTGACTGATGATTATGCGCCCGTCGAAACCATGAAATAGGATATGGGTATAACCTTGAATGTAGCTCAAGCGTCCCGCTTGAGTAATTACACAACCGGGACGGTCGTGCTACATTCGTAATGGATGTGTTTATGAGATTTTTACTTTATGTGATTGCTTTTATCAGCGGTTTTGCCATGATGAGTTACGAAATTCTCGGTGTCAGGGTGCTGGCGCCGTTCTATGGCAGTTCAGTTTATGTCTGGGGCGCGGCGATTTCGGTTTTCCTGGCCGGACTGAGCGTCGGCTATGCGGCCGGGGGAAAAATCGCCGACCGGCGCGCGGATGGTAAAATCCTGGCGCTGCTGTTAGCGGTTCCGGCCCTGCTGATTTTGCTGTTCCCGTTTTACGGCTGCGCTTTCTGTAATATGGTTTTTGCTTTGGGGCTGGATTCGCGGCTGGGAGCGTTGCTGCTTTCGCTGCTGCTCTTTTTTATACCTTCTGGCTTTATCGGCGCATTGCTGCCGGTTATTGCCGGGATTCTGGCGGCGGAAACCGGAAAAGCCGGTTCGGCGGCGGGCAATGCCTGTTCCGCTTCAACTGTCGGCAGTATTGCCGGAACTTTATTTACTTCATTTTATCTTATCAGTTGGACGGGCGTATCGAAAGGCATTGTCCTGACCGGTTCGCTGCTTGGCGTAAATGCAGTTATCTGCCTGGTCTATTATTTTAAAAAAAATGCGATTGATAGTTGTTTTTTAGATGCTAAATTATCCGGTACCGAAAGAACTTGCAGAAATAAATAAAATGTGGAGCGCTGTAATGCCTTTGAACATTATTACTGAATTGGATGATTATTCCGGGATGAAATCTGAATACATAAGAACGCCGCTGATCAGCGGAATGACCTGCGCGAAAAACGGCAAGGCCGTATGCGGGAAACTTTTTCCCGATGCCGCGTGGATGGATTATTTCCAGTCGGAGAAGGATTTTACCGGTAATATAAAAGCGTTAAAGAAAGCTGACGGTCATGCCCCTGAAATTATTTTCATCCAGAACAACGGGGTGATTATTGTCGGGGTCGGTGACGCGGATATCCGGGCTGCCGAAAAAAAGGTTATTAGCGTCCTGGAAAAGTTTTACAAAGAACAGGGCATTGATACTGAATTGACCGTCGGCGAAAAAGACTGCGATTATATTTACGCGGCCGCGCCGGAATTACGGACGCTTTTGGATGAATACGGGACCGTTATGGCTGTAGTGAGTCTGCCGCCGTTTAAAATTGCCGGGGGAATGGTTTTTGCTGACAGCGCCGAATCTCGTTTAACTTGTTCCCGGATACCGGAAGATTGTAAAGCGGAACTGGTTTCGGTGTCCGGCAAAGCTGTATTTTGCGCGGCTCCTGATTACGCGGCGGCCGTGGAACTCGCTGAAAACACCCGGTTTGAGGCTTTGGTTGAGCAGTTGAGCGCGGCCTGCGGCGGCGTGAATTACCTTGACCCCAAGGATGCGTGCAGGAGTTCTTTCTGCCGGAAAGGGCGTCTTTACGGAAAAATTGCGGCGGTGACTGGCGGAGCCCAGGGGTTTGGTTTCGGAATTGCCCGTGAGCTTGCCGCCGAAGGCGCGACCGTGGCGGTCGCGGATATGAATTTCGGCGGCGCTGAACAGGCCGCCGCGAAGCTTTGTGATGAATTCGGCTCGGACAGCGCGTTTGCGCTTGAAGTCAATATTTCGTCGGAGGAATCGGTGGCGAAAATGTATCGTGACCTTGTTTTGAAAGCCGGAGGCTTGGATTTGCTGGTGGCCAACGCCGGGGTTTTGCGTGCCGGTTCGGTAAAGGACCTTGCTAAAAAGGACTGGGATTTTGTCACGGATATTAATTACAGCGGTTATTTCCTCTGCGTCAAATACGCGGCGCAGGTAATGGCGGCGCAGAATAAACACGGCAACGGCTGGACGGATATTGTTCAGGTCAATTCAAAAAGCGGCCTGGTCGGCAGCAACCGCAACGGCGCTTACGCCGGGAGTAAATTCGGTACGATTGGGCTGACGCAGAGTTTTGCCCTTGAACTGATCGACGACCGGATAAAAGTAAACAGCGTTTGTCCCGGTAATTTCTTCGACGGCCCGCTGTGGAGCGATCCCGAAAGAGGACTTTTTGTCCAGTACCTGAAAAGCGGCAAAGTTCCCGGAGCCCGGACGCTTGAGGACGTCAAACGCTTTTACGAAAGCAAAATCCCCATGAATCGCGGCTGTTTCCCGGCGGACGTGGCCAGAGCTATCATTTACGCTGTTGAACAACAGTATGAAACCGGCCAGGCCATACCCGTTACCGGCGGCCAGGTTATGCTTAATTAGAGTTACGAATTTTGTTACAGCCGGGAGCGCCGGTCGTCAGACCGGCAACCTGCATTTCACGACTTGCTTACCTCAATTTTTGTTACCGCGATAAAAAAAATGAGCCTCTTCACCAGAATTTATTTTGGAAATTACGCCCGCCGGTGAAATTTAATAAAAAATAATTATGCGTTTGTAGTTCCGCCTTCAGGCGGCGCTTAGGGAAGCTTTAGCGACCGGACACGTACCTGAAGGCACTTGGAAGGCGC
>JBAYCO010000109.1:0-9685 GCA_041668685.1 Victivallaceae bacterium
CGTTTACGCAAAGTATGGAGCGGGTGATAACCCTGATGGTCATTGCCTGTCCCTGCGCTATTGTGCTTGCCACCCCGACCGCGGTAGTCGCGGCGGTGGCCGCCGCCGCCCGGCTCGGTATTTTTATTAAAAATATCAGTCATCTGGAACTCGCTGCGAAAATCCGCGCTTTTATTTTTGATAAAACCGGTACTTTGACCGACGGTATCCTTTCCGTTACCAAATTGAACCCCATTGGCAAGATGTCGCCCGCCGAACTCCTTAAAATGGCGGCTTCAGCGGAAGTCCACAGCAACCACCCGACCGCCATTGCCCTCCAGAAACTGGCCGAAGAGGCCGGGGTCAAACTGGATAAGACAGACTCAGCGAAAGAGGAACACGGCAAAGGGGTCGAGGTGACCATTGACGGTAAGACTATTCGGGTCGGACGGGCCGGATGGCTTGAAAAAATGGGCCTTGAAGTAGGCAAGCACCATGATGATGAATCACATGGAATGAGTGTGGTTTATGTCGCCAGTGACGATAAAGTCGTCGGCTGGATCGGCCTTAAGGATAAAATCCGCAATGAGACAAGCCAGATCCTCAGCGACCTTAAAACTTTAGGAATAAAACACTGCGCTATGGTTACCGGCGACCGTGAATCTGTAGCGAAAACTATTGCCGCAGGTATTCAGATAGATGAATACCGCGCTGAATGTCTTCCCGAAGATAAAGTTGATTATGTGGAAAAAGTCAAAGATTCATCGCGAGTCGCGGTGGTTGGGGACGGCGTTAATGACGCTCCGGCTCTGGCTGCCGGGGATCTTGGCATCGCGATGGGCGCGATAGGCAGCGATATTGCGGTTAACAGCGCCTCGATCGCCCTGATGACAAATGACCTGCGCCGGGTTCCCATGCTTATTTTCCTCTCCAGAAAAATGCGCACCATTATTAACCAGAACTTATTTGTCGGTATGCTTTTTGTGCTTGGCGGTATGATTCTGGCGGTATTCGGGAAACTTGGCCCGGTAGCTGCGGCGTTTCTGCATACGCTGAGTACGCTGCTGATTATTTTCAACAGCGCCAGGTTGGTCAGGGTAGGTGAGGAATTGACTTTGGAAGAAAGTCGCACGGCCAGGGATTAAATAAACAGTAAACATATAGGACGGCTGATAATATGACAGAAAACAAAGCGCTGATTGTCAAATCTGTCGGATTGACTAAAATATTCAGGGATTTCTGGAACCGCCCGAAAGCGAGAGCGGTCAATGATATTGATTTTGAAGTACGCGAAGGTGAAGTGCTCGGTTTGCTGGGGCCGAACGGTTCCGGCAAGTCTACGACGGTAAAAATGATCCTCGGTCTGCTTTACCCGAGCGGCGGGGCGCTTTCCGTGTTCGGGCGTTCGCCCAGGGCCGTTGAAATAAAGAAAAATATCGGTTATCTGCCGGAAGAATCATATTTATATAAACATTTGACTGCCATAGAGACTCTGGATTTTTTCGGTTCGCTTTTTAATTTGTCCAAGATCGAGCGCCGCCAGCGCAGCGAACAGTTGCTCGATATGGTTGGACTCAGCCATGTCCGGCGCCGTCCCGTCGGCGAATTTTCCAAAGGTATGGCGCGCCGTATAGGTTTGGCGCAGGCGATGATTAACGACCCGGATTTCCTTATCCTTGACGAACCTACTTCCGGACTCGACCCGATCGGCTGCAAAGAAGTCAAGGACCTGATACTGCTCCTGAAAAAACGCGGCAAGACAGTTTTGATAACCAGCCATTTGCTGAGTGACGTCGAAGACGTTTGTGACCGCGCCATCATCCTTTACGGCGGAAAAATACGGGCCGAGGGGTCTTTGAACAAATTGCTTCTCGATACCGACGCCAGCCGGATCACCATGCCTCTGCTGAAACCGGAAGTTACCGCCAAGGTGATTAAAATCCTGCGCGAAAACCTGGAAGACGAAAATTTCACTATCGATCACCCGCGCCGCACCCTTGAGGAATTTTTCCTTGATGTTGTCAACCAGGCCAAAGCCGACAGTGTTGAAACTTCCGGCGTGACCAGCGGCGGGCGGATAGCCAATTTCCTCAGCGACGAGGATAAAAAGTCTTCCGCCGTGCTTCAGGAACTGCTCGGCAAGGAGCAGGAACAGCCTTCCGAAGATGAAAGCAAACGCAAGAAGAAAAAAGACGCCGAAGAAGCTGAAAAACGCAAAACCGAAGTTGAAAATGCCAAAATACAGGAACTGACCTCGGAGAAAACTGTTGAAGCGGAAAAAGAGGAAAAACCGAAAGTTGATGAAAACCTCTCAGATGCCGACGAGAAATTGAAAGACCTGCTTGGCGGAAAATAATTCAGGAAAAAACGATGAAAGCTTTTTGGGCAATAATCAAAATTACATTCAAGAGCGCTATACGTTCCCATATTTTTCAATTACTGCTGTTGGTGCTGGCTTTGTGCGTGGTTTTTATACCGATGACTATCAGCGGGGACGGAACCGCCCACGGTTTTATCCAGATATCCCTCAAATATTCGATGGCGGCGATTGCTTTTGTTCTGTCGTTGTCTTCAGTTTGGCTGAGCTGCCAGATAATGAGCCGCGATGTAGAGAACTATCAACTGCATATGGTAGTCAGCAAACCGACATCCAGGATCGTTGTCTGGCTGGCGAAATGGACGGGGGTTTTTTCCATCCATCTGGCATTACTTTTTATTGCGGCGGCGGTGGTGTATTTCTTTGTTATCTGGCAGTATGAACGCCGTAGTTTCAGTGAAATGGAGAAAATGCGTATCGACAATGAAGTAATGGTCGGACGGCGTGTTTTCATGCCGGTATTGCCGGATATCGATACGCTTGCCAGGGAACTGCTGGCAAAACGCAAGGCTCGTGCCGAGGAACTCAAACTTGATTTTGACGCCAAAAAGGAATTCAGGGAATGCAAAGTCGAGGCGAACGCCCGCTTTGCGGAAATACTTCCGGGACAGCTTCGCAGGTGGAGATACGAAAATCTTCCGGTCGAGGAAAAGCGTCCGCTCTATCTGAGTTACCGTTTTTATGTAAATAAAGTCGACAGCTCGAAACAGCGTTTGACGCACGGGCTCTGGGGATACGGACAGCCGAAGTTTATTGAGGAAAAAAGCGAGGACGGTACAGCGACAAAGAAAAAATTTATCGGTTTTGATTCGTATATGGAAATGCAGCCGCGGCAGTTTATGTCCGGGGTTTTTAATGAAATACCTTATCCGCCGGGGCTTATTTCTCCTGACGGTGAAGTCCAGGTGCTTTTCGTCAACAGTGATTTGCAAAAATCTCCTTTCTTTACGCAGGCGGCGGACGGACCCAAATTATTGTTGAAAGTGGCTACGTTCGGGGAAAATTATTTCCGTGCGGTAGTCGTACTCAGCTTGCAATTAATGATCCTTGCCGGTCTCGGATGCGCGGCGGCGGCAGTATTGTCGATGCCGACCGCGGTGTTTGTCGTGATCTCCTATTTAATGTTCGGCAGTGTCGCCACCTATATGGCGGGGACGACTTATTTTTCCGGCGCCGGGGATTATATCGCCTACTGGGTCAGCAAGGTTCTTCTGCTTGCGGTTATTCCAATGCAGAAATTCGAGATTACCAACTATGTCGCCAACGGGGAATTGATAGAACTCGCTTTAATGGGTAAATTGTTCCTCTTTTATTTTGTGCTCCGGGCTTTGCCGTTTTTCCTGCTCGGAATGTGGTTGTACAGACGTCGTGAATTAGGATTGGTTATCAGGAAATAAATTATGACCGGATTTAAAAAACTCGCGATATATACGCTTACTTTGCTGGCATCGATTGTCGTCCTTGTCGGAATTCATTATACCCAGCGGCAGCTTGACGACAGCATAGAAAAAAATCATCTGCGTTTTACCGGGGAAATAAGAAACGCTCCGCCATTGGTGGCTTTTACGACTGTGGCGCTGGGAAGTTTTCGCGGCATTCTTGCCGACTTTCTCTGGCTGCGCGCCGCCAGTTTGCAGGATAAGGGCAATTATTTCGAAATGGTGCAGCTTGCGGACTGGATCCAGAAACTTCAGCCCCGTTTCGCGGGAGCGGTTTCGTATCTGGCCTGGAACATGGCTTACAATATTTCAGTGACCTGTTCGAACCGCGAGGATCGCTGGCGCTGGGTGAATGAAGGCGTAAAACTGCTTCGGACAAGTCTTGATTACAATCCGGAGGACCCTAATCTCTATAAAGAACTCGGCTGGATATATCAGCATAAAATGGGCAATATTCTGGACGACGCCCACCAGCTCTATAAAAACCGTCTGGCGCTTTCCATGATGTGGATTGTCGGCCCGAATCCCGACTGGGAGAAACTGGCCAAAGCGCCGGCCGATTACAAGGAATTCCTGAAAAAATATCCGGAAACGGAAAAAAATCCTTTCTGGGCGGCCCTGAAAAAATCGGGTATTGAAACTTATGATAAACTTAATAAGGCTTTCAGGGAAAAATCGGTTTTGCCGGAAGCTTTCCTGAAAGCCCTGGACAATCCGAAGATGGCTGAAGACCTGACGGATTATTTCCGGGTTGCGTGGCTTTACGACAAATTCAAGCTTAAGGCCGGCGTAATCAACGAAATAAATAAGGAATACGGCCTTCTGGATTGGCGCGTCCCCGAATCCCAGGCCATTTACTGGGCGACGATGGGACTTAAAATGACTCCGTCCCACCATGACATCAGTTGTGAGCGAATGATTACCCAGGCTCTGTTCGCGTCGTTCAAGGCCGGCAGGATAATGATAATCGACCGCAAAAATTATTCCACGATAGTTTCCATGCCGAACCTGAAAGTCGTCGATGCTGTTTTGCGGGTGTACGATGAAGCTTATTTGAAAAATGACAAGCAGTCCAGTTTCCGTTCCGCCAAACTTAATTTTATGAAAGACGCCATCGTACTGCTTTACAATTACGGCAGTTTTTCCAAGGCGAAAGAATATTACCGGATGCTCTGCAAGGAGGAGCCCGGCAAGTACAAACAGGGATTTATGGCTTTTCTGCGCAAAGAATGGGCCGAGGATATGCGTGACGCTTCGGTTAAGGAAGCTACCAATATTATCGGCGGCCTGATCTACAGCAGTCTGAATTATATGGTTAACGGCGATATGGAAAAAGCGGTCGAACATGAGGCGTTGGCGAAATATCTTTACCGTAAGTATCAGAAAGTTAATGCCTCGATAAAAGAACGTACCGGGTTGGCTCCATATGCGACTTTGAAAGCCGGGATGATCGATACCGCATTGCAATCCTTTACGCCGGTGATGGCGCAGATACTCCGTGAAAAGATCAAGGAGAGCAAGCGGGAGAAGAATAAAAGCAAAAATAAAAACAAGAATATGTCCCCCGGCATGAGTATTCCCGGACTTTCATACTAATAGTAATTATCATTGCGGAGATAAAAAAATGGCTTTGTTTTCAACTGGAAAATCAAAATATTCGACAATAAAAATAAACGCTTCGAGTTCCAGGAAAAGGGACATTCCCGAAGGTTTATGGATAAAGTGCCGGCAGTGTATGCGCACTCTTTACAAAAAAGCCCTTGAGCAGAACGATAACATTTGTCCGCATTGCAATTATCATTCGCCGCTGACCGCTGACCGGCGAATCGAACTTCTGACCGATGCCGGGAGTTTTCAGGAAATCGATAAAGAACTTGAATCGGTAGACCCCCTGAAATTCGTTGATTCGCAAAAATATT
The DNA here is from genome assembly GCA_041668685.1 of Victivallaceae bacterium. Taxonomy (GTDB): domain Bacteria; phylum Verrucomicrobiota; class Lentisphaeria; order Victivallales; family Victivallaceae; genus JAHOYW01. The sequence continues at coordinate 5,715 of JBAYCO010000109.1, forward strand.
CCGATCGGCTCGGCAAAAGCAAGACGAAGACCGGTTTAAGCGAAGGAGTTATTTGCGGAACCGCTGCGCTGGACGGGCGCAAATACGCGCTCGGCGTTATGGATTTCCGTTTTTTCGGGGCTTCCATGGGGTCGGCGATGGGCGAAAAAATTACCCGCCTGTTTGAAAAAGCCCTGGAATTGAAAGTTCCCGCGGTTATGGTTACAGCCAGCGGCGGAGCACGGATGCAGGAAGGCATATTGAGCCTGATGCAGATGCCTAAAACCTGTGCCGCCCTGGAGCGTATGGCTGAAGCTGATCTGCCTTATATCGTTATTCTTACGCATCCGACTTACGGCGGCGTAACCGCCAGTTTCGCAATGCTGGGGGATTTAATACTTGCCGAGCCCGGTGCGATGGTTGGATTTGCCGGGCCGCGAGTTATTCAGGAGACTACCAAAGCGGTATTGCCGGACGGCTTTCAAACTGCGGAATTTCTGCTCGAAAAAGGTTTGATCGACCGGGTAATTGATCGTAAAAATTTGCGAAATGAATTATCCCTTTGCCTTGACTATCTTGCTAAGTAGTGTATAGTCATATTCTGCGTCATCGGACCGGATCCTATGCACTGGTCTCCTGCTAACCGAGTCAGATGGGGAACCAGGCAGCTCCATGCAACGAGCCAGGTGCTGTAGGTCAATCTGTTTCGATGGCGCTTTTTTTAAAATTATGAATTCAAAGAACCGGGATTTTAGTATGAAGAGAGTTGACGGACGGGAAGTTGACGAACTGCGCAAAATAAAATTTACCAAAAATTACCTTGCCCATCCCCTGGCCTCCACTTTGATCGAAGTCGGCGGCACCAAGGTTGTCTGTGCCGTCAGTATGGAAAACCGCGTTCCGCCGTGGATGCGGCTGCAGAATGTTCCCGGCGGCTGGCTCACCTGTGAATACGGTATGCTCCCGGCGTCTACCCACAGCCGGATGAAGCGGGAAGCTTCGAACGGCAAACAGGGCGGCAGAACGGTTGAAATACAGCGTCTGGTCGGGCGCAGTCTGCGCGGCATAATCGATTTACAGAAGATCGGGCCGAATACGATCAATATTGACTGTGACGTTATTGACGCCGACGGCGGGACCCGTTGCGCCGGTATTACCGGAGCCGCCGCCGCGCTGCATCTGGCGATGAAATCCGCGAAATTCAAAAACAGTAATCCGGTAAAAGAACTGGTTGCCGCGGTGAGTGTCGGTATTGTTGACGGCCGGCCGGTCCTTGATTTGTGCTACGAGGAAGACTGCAAGGCGGAAGTGGATATGAATATCGTTATGACCGAATCCGGCAAATTTATAGAAATCCAGGGAACCGCCGAAGAACAGCCTTTTTCCCGTTCGCAGTTCAATGAGATGCTGGATTTGGCCGAGAAGGGCCTGAAGGAAATTTTTGCGCTGCAACGCAGTTTGATTGACGGAGATCCCAAGCCGAAACGGGTGAAGCCCGGACAAGAGATCGGTTCGCTTGGAGACGTATTGAGCGACATTAAAATTTAGAATTGCAGCAGATATGAGGTTAGTATGAGCGAATATCAGGTTATTGCCAGGAAATGGAGGCCGCAGCGGTTCAGCGATGTGGTCGGACAGGAACATGTGGTAAAAACTTTGAAAAACGCCATTCGGCAGCAGCGGACGGCGCATGCTTATCTTTTTGTCGGTCCGCGCGGCATAGGCAAAACCACTACCGCCCGCATTTTCGCCAAAGCCTTGAATTGTGAAGCTCCCGAAGACGGGGAACCGTGCTGCAAATGCAAATCGTGCGTCAGTATTGCCGATGAGAATAATATCGACGTTATTGAAATTGACGCCGCCAGCCAGAATTCAGTTGACAATATTCGGGACTTGCGCGACGAAGTCCTGCATATGCCGATTAACTGCCGCTACAAAATCTATATTATCGATGAAGTCCACATGTTGAGCAAGAGCGCCTGGAACGCCCTGCTTAAAACAGTGGAGGAACCGCCCGCGCACGTCAAATTTATTTTCGCCACTACCGAAGTCCATATGGTGCTGGCGACAATAATTTCACGCTGTCAGCGTTTCGACCTCAAACCGATTTCAAGCAGCCTGATATCCGCCCGCCTGGCGGAAATAGCCGCCGCTGAAAATGTCAAAATATCCCATGAGGCGATAAATGCGATTTCCCGCGCCGCCGACGGCGGTATGCGCGACGCGCAGTCCCTGCTCGACCAGATGATCGCTTTTTTCAGCGGCGATAATAAGGAAATCAGCGAGGAACAAGTCTTGTCGCTGTTCGGCCTGACCGGTTCCGACGACCTGATAAAAATAACGGCCGCCATGTTTAATAATGACCGCGGCGGGGTGATCGCTTCGATTCACGCCCAGGCGGCAAAGGGAAAAAACCTTGAAACGCTTTTCAGTGATATTCTGAATTATCTCCGGGGCGTACAGCTTTGTCAGCTTTTGAGCAACCCCGAAGCGGTTCTTGAAAACGACCCGGAAAGCATTAAGTGTTTCCGTGAACTGGGAGCGAACGTTAATCCTGACGTTATCCAGATACTGATGGAAAATCTCTCCTCGGTCGGCCGGGTTCTCCATGACGCCATAAATAAACAGGTGTTTCTTGAAACGCTTGTCCTGAAGGCGATGCGGGCGGCGCATTCCGTTAAAATCTCCGATCTCCTGGCCCGCCTCAACTCTTTGCGCAAGGCCGGGGAACTGAAGTTTCTTGAACAGATTCCGGCGGTGGAAAAAGTTCCCCCGAAAACCATTGTTGAAATTGTCAAGACGCCAACGGAAACGCCAAAATTGGAACCGAAACCGGAACCTGTGCCGGAACCTGAGGTCGTTCCAGAACCTGCACCTCCGGAGCCGGAACTTGGTTTCGACCCGATGCCTGAGCCTGAACCTGCCAAAGATGAATTTACGCCGAATTCGTTGTGGCAGCATATAATCAAGCTTATAAAATTAGATAACATTGTTGATCCGACGATAGTTCATTATATGAATGAAGGTAATCCGGAAAGTTTTGAGAATTCACTGTTGACGGTGATTTTTTATGAAGAGTTTGAGTCTGAACATTACGCGGCGATCAAAAAGATCATGCCTTCCATTCATAAAGCCATTCAGTCGATTACCGGCGATTGGGCCGCGACGGTCGATTTGATACATAAACACGGCGTCAGGTCGATACATAAGAAGCCGAAGCATGAAATCCCTGAACCTGAACCGGAAGAGCTGGCTATTGATTCCAGTGCCACTGATGAAGCCAAGGAGGAGGCCGCCGAGCCGGAAGAGGACAGAATGAACAGCGTTATCGGCGACAAAGAGGTCGTCGATGAAGTAAAGAAAAAACCGATAGTAAGCGATTCACTCGATTTGTTCGGCGGAACTATCGTGGATATTCACGGGTAAATGTAGCACAACCGTTCAGGTTGTGACTCAAGCGGGACGCTTGAGCTACACTAACTTAATCATAAAAATGGAATAAAATATGTTTGGAAATTTAGGTGAAATGGCCGGCCTTATGAAAAAGGCGAAGGATATGAAAGCGAATATCGCTAAAATGAAAGAAAAAATAGCCGCCAGCGAATTTTACGGGACCTGCCCGGATAATAAGGTCAGTGTTGTGATCAGCGGGGACTTTCAAGTGCGCCAGATAAAGATCGCTTCTGACGCCGCCGGCGATACGGAAACGCTGGAAGACGCGGTTAAAACCGCCATCAACAGCGCGGTATCCTCCGCCCAGTGCAATATCCAGGAAAAAATGAAAGAAATTACCGGCGGCCTGAATATCCCCGGTTTGTTTTAAGTGACGTGAGTTTGGGGCGGAAGGGAAAGCTTTTTGACCAGGTTTAATAGATATTATCTTGCGGATCCAAGTAGCGCCGCGTCTCGATGAGACCGGCGATATGAAACGTTGCCAGGTTGTATAATGTTGCTCATTGCCGCTTTCATCGAAAGCCGGCCTACTCGGTTGC